>JAZONU010000141.1:0-4752 GCA_045654605.1 Candidatus Caccoplasma sp.
GAGACCTCATCATCGTTATCTTCAATAACAAAGTCGGGGATAATAGTGTTGCTTGTATCAATGTATGAGGTATTCCAAGCATTTCCGGGTCGAGGATTGAGTTGAGTTAAGGTTTTAATAGTTCTCCTTAAAAGATCGTTGTTAAGACCTAAAATCTTACCTATTTTATCGTAGTGTTTTTTGCTGAATGCCTCAAAATGGTTTGAAATAATCTCTTTTGCAGCCACCACACTCTCATTAGAATCATCAAGTCTTTCAAGTTGTAGAGTTAAGCACTCTTGCAGGGTGGTAGCACCAACACCGGCTGGTTCAAATTCTCTTATTTTGTTAAGAATATATTCAATCTTATCAACGTCAATATCGATGCCAACTTGAAAAATCAAATCATCAGAAATAGCCTGCAAAGGTCTGCGAAGGTAACCATCATCATCAATATTTCCAATAATATATTCAGCGACCTTCTCCTCAATATCCGATAGCTCAATCAACCCAAGTTGCTCAAGCAGATAATCTTGAATTGAGGAACCACCAACAAATGGGATGTCGCCTTTGTAACCTTCGTTATTCTCTTTTTCGTATTGCGAGATTTTATAATCAGGAATATCATCTTCGGTCAAATAGTCGCCTAAAGATATATCTTCATTATTCCCCTCTTCAACATTTAGAGCCGACTCCTCTTTTGATAGAGAATTTTCCTCCCCATCACATCCGATGCTAACTTCGTCGAGAGCCGGATTATCGATAATCTCTTGCTTAATTCTCTCTTCCAACTCTAAGTTGGTAAGTTCCATAAGTCGGACTATCTGAATTTGCTGCGGCGAAAGACGTTGTTGAAGTTTCTGCTCTAACTGTTGCTTTAAAGCCATAAAATACTGATATACGAATTACACTGCGAAGTTAATATATAAAACTGCTTCCGCCAAGAAACTCGCGAGCCAAAGATGTTGGGGGAATCTCTTTTTCTGGAGTAGGCACAAACATAGTTAAGAAATTAAGCAATCTTTTCGCCTCGTTATACTCCTTTTGGTTTTTACCAACTTGGGCAAGAACAGGAATAGCCTCTCTGCAAATAACAGCAAGTTCATATAGTAACGACGTATTAAACATAGCATCAGCATTCTCCTGATAAGGGAAAATCCATTTCTCTTCGCCACGTCTTACACTTGGCCAACGAGCAATTGTGCTTTGAGCCGAAGTGCCACGATATTTGGCATCGCGAATTATGCGACGCAACAAACGATTATCGGTTGTAGGTATCCTATTATGATCGTCAATAGAGATAGAGGTTAAAGCCGAAACATAAATCTTATATTTCATTTTCTCCTCAATTTGTGCAGTAAGTTGAGGATTTAGAGCATGAATACCCTCTAAAATTAAAACGCTTTGAGGAGAAAGTTTAAGTTTTTTACCTGTATAGCTTCTTGTGCCAGTCTCAAAATTATAAGTAGGAATATCCACCTCTTTACCATCGAGCAAGTCGTTAAGATCTTTATTAAATGCTTCGAGGTCTAAGGCATATAACGATTCATAGTCATAATCACCACTCTCATCTCTGGGGGTATTCTTTCTGTCAAGAAAGTAGTCATCTAATGATATGGCAACAGGAAGAAGCAAGTTGGTAAGAAGTTGAATTGACAACCTTTTAGAAAAAGTAGTCTTTCCCGAAGATGAAGGTCCGGCAATAAGAACGACTCTTCCACTACCATTAAGTTTAAACCTTTCAGCTATATCATCAGCAATTTTTGCAATCTGTTTCTCATGAAGAGCCTCCATAACTTTTATAAGCACAGGAGCATGCCCCGATACAATAGCCTCGTTAAGGTCCCCTATATTACTTAAACGAGCAATGTTGTTAAAACGATATTGCTCTTCAAAGGCAGCCAATAACTTATCTTGTCTCGAAATAGAATTTAGTTCGTTAGGATTCTCTTTTGAAGGAGGAACAAGAAGATATCCGTAACTATATTTTACAAACTTAAAAACGTTAATATATCCTGTCGATGGAGCAAGTTCGTAAGGGAACGCATCTATAATATTGTCTAATTGGTAGTAAATCGAATAAGGAGCAGAAACATAAGAGAGAAGCTTAACCTTATCCTCTTGTCCAGACTCTTTGAATTTCTTCAAGACCATATTTGTAGGTTCTTCAAATCTTTCAATAGGCATATCCTTTTCAATAATCTCTCTCATGCGGTCGTTAATCATATTAAGAGTATTTTCCCCACACTTTTCAGATAGTCTGCAGAACAACCCCTTTGATATAGAGTGTTCAATGTCAAGTTTTGCATTAGGCATTACATCATGAACTGCCTTACACAAAATAAAGCATAGGGTGTGAATATAAACCCTCTCTCCGTGAGGCGAAGAGTAGTCGAAAAATTCAATATCTTTGGGCTTATAAACTTTGAAATTCAAACTTTGAGTGCGGTTATTAACCAAAGCACCCATGATTTTAGAATTCAACACAACTCCCGATTTATTGAAAATCTCTAATACCGACGAGCCTTTTTCAACATCAATGTAACCTCCGTTATTTACGCAGAAAATTTTAATTGTATCAGACATGACTATAATATTTTTATGACAAATTTGTTAAAAGTTTTGCCTAATTGTATTTTTATTTTAATTTTGTGTCGCTACTATGGCGGAGTATTTTTATGATGCTAAAATAGAAAAATAATTATAAAAATCAAATAGAAAATGGATTATTCAGTTTTTGACTTACTTCAACTTATCGGTTCATTAGGTCTGTTCTTGTATGGAATGAAGATGATGAGTGAAGGATTGCAAAAGATAGCAGGAGATCGTATGCGATCTATCCTATCGGCAATGACTTCAAATCGTTTCATGGGAGTTTTGACGGGATTGCTTATAACAGCACTTATCCAATCATCTTCGGCAACCACCGTAATGGTTGTAAGTTTTGTTAATGCGGGATTGTTGTCATTAGGACAATCAATCTCTGTAATTATGGGTGCCAATATCGGAACCACACTTACGGCATGGATAATATCGTTCTTTGGCTTTGCAGTGGATATAAGTGCCTTTGCAATACCATTGATAGGTTTGGCCATTCCGTTCTTCTTCTCAGGTAAGAGTAAACGCCGTTCAATCGGAGAACTTATCTTAGGATTTTCATTCCTATTTATGGGATTGTCATTCCTTAAAGACTCTGTGCCGGATATAAAAAGTAGCCCCGAAGTATTAGAGTTCTTACAAAGTTATACAGATATGGGCTATGGCTCAGTATTGATATTCTTCTTTGTGGGAGCTATATTAACACTTATTGTTCAGTCATCAAGTGCAACCGTGGCCATAACACTTATTATGGCAAGTAAGGGTTGGATACCTTTTGAATTAGCAGTGGCAATGGTGCTTGGAGAGAACTTGGGAACAACAATAACAGCAAACATTGCAGCAATATCAGGAAACGTACAAGCAAAACGAGCAGCATTCTCCCATTTTATCTTTAACGTATTTGGAGTGATTTGGATGCTTATAGCCTTTTATCCATTTGTAAAAATGGTAAGTGGATTGGCTGAGGGGATGACGGGATACCCTCCTGAAGGTTTGCAAGAATTTGTAAATAAGCATCCCGAGCTAATATCTTCAACAGGAGAAGAGACCGCTTTAACGCGAGAATATATTCAATATCAAACCTCAGCCTCTTACGGATTAGCTCTATTCCATACAATATACAATATCATAAATGTATCTATAATGATATGGTTTGTGAAGGTATATGAGAAGATTGTATCAAAAGTAATCAAGCAGAAGAAGGGTGCAGAGGAGGAAGAATTTCAACTCAAATATATCTCTGCAGGAATGTTGTCAACATCAGAGTTGTCGCTATTACAAGCTAAAAAAGAGATTGAGCTATATGGAGTGAGAATAACTCGAATGTACGGAATGTCTCGTGATCTATTATCTGAAAAACCCGATAGCGAAGCCTTTAACAAACTATTTAGTCGCATACAAAAGTATGAGAAAATAAGTGATAATATGGAGTTGGAAATAGCTCGATATTTGAATAACGTATCGGACGGACGCTTAAGTTTTGACGGAAAAATGAAAGTCAACGCTATGATGACAGAGACAACCGAGATAGAGAGTATTGGAGATAGCTGTTATAGCATAGCAAAAGCAATTCAACGTAAAAACAACGAAAATATCGAATTTAATGAATATATTCTTGAGCATATAGAGGCAATGTTCCGCATAACGGCCAGTGCTCTTGAAAATATGAATATAATTCTTTCAAAACAAGATATTGATGATTCTGATATAAATAAGACATACAATATTGAGATGGAGATAAACAACTATCGCAATATGTTGCGTAATGCCAATATGGAGAACATCAATAACAAAAAATACGAGTATAAAGCAGGTATTCACTTTATGGATATAATCTCTGAATGTGAAAAACTTGGAGACTATGTTGTAAACGTAATTGATGCAGTACGCGAAAAACGATCAATTAAGAAGTAGTTGTTAGTTTTTAGTTGTCGGCTGACGTCGCCCCTTCGGGGTAGTTGTTAGAGAATAGTAATAGGTTGCTCAAATTGAGCAACCTATTCTCTATATTAGTCTAATGTGTCTAATTAGACTAATTGGAGTAATAGGTTAATAAAAAAGTGCAAGGTTGAACCCTGCACTTTTGTTGTATTATATAAAGCTAACAACTAACAGCTGATAGCTGAAAACTAACTTACAATAACTTTAAGTTTTGAGTAAGCACGTTCAGCTTTA
>JAZONU010000142.1:0-2947 GCA_045654605.1 Candidatus Caccoplasma sp.
TTTGTGTAGATTTGGGAATGCTGCTTGCATCTTCTCTGGTTTGCTATTTGGTTTTGCAAACAACCATGTTGCTAATAATATTGCAACTACCGCACAAACTACACTTGTTACAGCTACTGTCATATCAAGATGTATATGATATGCTGTTCCGTTTGAAGTTATATACTCACCAAAAGGAATAAATCCTGCAACACATGTTACTACAGCCAATATTATTAGAGGTATTGTCATTGTTGCGGGTGATTCGTGTGGTGTATGCTCATGTTTTGCCTCTTTACCCCAGAATATTCCAAAGTATAGACGGAACATATAGAATGCTGTAATTGCTGCAACTACTGTCATCCATATTCCCCAGAATGTACTTTTGTTGAATGCTGCAGCCAAGATTTCATCTTTACTGAAGAATCCTGAGAATGGAGGTATTCCGGCAATTGCCAAACATGCAATAAGGAATGTTATGTGTGTTATGGGTAGATATTTTCTTAATCCTCCCATATGGCTCATTTCATTTGAGTGTACGGCATGTATTACAGCTCCTGCTCCCAAGAACAATAGGGCTTTGAACATTGCGTGGGTAAATAGGTGGAACATTGATGCCATGTACCCTAATCCTCCTTCTGATGGTAGCATTGAAGTACATACTCCCAATGCTACTATCATAAATGCTATTTGAGATATGGTAGAGAATGCTAATACTCTCTTAATATCACTTTGTACACATGCTACTATTGCTGCATATAGAGCTGTTATTGCTCCTACCCATGTTATTAATTCCAATACATCAGGTACTGATAGATATACAGGGAATAGACGTGCTACCAAATATACTCCTGCTACAACCATTGTTGCTGCATGGATTAGAGCTGATACTGGTGTTGGTCCCTCCATTGCATCGGGTAACCATATATGTAAGGGGAACATTGCTGATTTTCCTGCTCCTCCCATAAATATTAGAGCCATTGCCCATGATGCTACTGAACAGCCCATGAATGTTGCTCCTGATGTTGATGTCAAGAAGAAACCTCCATCTGCTGTTAATTGATCAAAAGAGAATGTCTCTGTATAGAATGATAGTAATAGTATTCCTATCAAGAATCCTAAATCGGCAAAACGTGTTACAATAAAGGCTTTTTTAGATGCCGATACTGCAGATGGTTTGGTGTAATAGAATCCGATTAATAGATATGATGATACTCCTACCAACTCCCAGAATATGTACATTTGGAAGATATTGGTGGCTACTACTAATCCTAACATTGAGAATGTAAAGAGTGATAAGAAGGCATAATAGCGTTGAAATCCTCTCTCCCCATGCATGTACCCCATACTATATATGTGTACCATTAATGATACTGTGGTTATCACAACCAACATCATTACTGATATGGGATCTAATAATATTCCTAAATTTATTACTAAGTTATCAGTGAATTTTAACCACGTAACTTCGTATGGTATTAGTGCTTCACGTACTCCATCAACTCCTCTTTCTGCTCCAAAATATTGGATGGCTACCATATATGACAATACGGCTATTACTGCCAAGCCTATTGTTCCTAATGTTCCTGCAAACTTTTGAGACATTTTATTCCCGCCTAATGCCAAAGTTAGGAACATTAGTAGTGGTAATGCAAGTATTACTATTGAATAATCCATATTCTCTTATCTTTTAGTTTTTCATCTTGTCCAAATTATCAGACTTGATGTTTTTGATGTTTCGATAAATGTTTATTATTATAGCTATGGCTATGGCTGTTTCTGCTGCTGCTATTGCTATGGCAAAAAGCGTAAAGAAGAACCCTTCAAGCTGATTTGGATATAAGTATCTGTTGAATACTGCAAAATTTATATCCACCGCATTTAACATTAACTCCAACGAAATGAGAATCGCCAACATGTTTTTACGTGCTATGAATCCGTAAACTCCGGCAAAAAACATAACACCGCTTATTATTAAATAATATATATAAGGTATCTCCATAGTTATTATCTTTTACGGGCTATCATAATGCCTCCGATTATACATGCAAGTAAGAGTACACTTATTAACTCAAAAGGTAGTACATATTGGTATTGCCCCGAACCTAATAGATCCTCTCCTACTCGTTTCATTGTTACATCTTCTGCTACTCCATATTTAGAGGCAGGGAATATATGTGATATTAATGAATATCCACATACTACAGCTCCAATTACTGCAGCAAATAATGCCATTATTAATTTACGCAATTCTATCTTCTCTTTGTTTTGTCCTAATCCTTGTGTAAGGAGTATCGAGAATACAAAGAGAACTACTATTCCTCCGGCATATACTGCTACTTGTACAGCTCCTAAAAATTCATACTCGAGCTGAAAATAGAGTGCTGCTGTTCCGAATAAAACAAACAACAGGTATGTTGCCGATCGTAACAGATGTTTTGTGGTAACCGCCATTACAGAGAATATTCCCATTACTGCTGCAATGATGTAAAAGATTACTTCACTACCAATGTTTTCCATATTTTTGTGTTTTATTTTTTATTTAATTGTTTTACCAATTTTGAACGTGTAAATACTGCTTGTTCAAAATCATTCGTAAATTCTATTGCTTTTGTGGGGCAACCTTCTACGCATAATTGACAAAAAGTACAACTTCCTATATCATATAGATAGGCATCTAATACTTTTTTCTTTTTACCATCTTCAGTCTCCTCCATATGTGAGGTTATTTTGATGGTTTGATTGGGACAATTTATTGAACACAATCCACATGCTGTACATTTGTTATTTCCATTCTCATCGATTTTCATTACGAGTGTTGCTCTAAATCGATCGGCTATCTTCAATGTATCTCTGTTTTCAGGATAACATTGTGTAATTTTAGGTGTGAAAAACTCTTTTAGTGTTATTTTCAAACCTATCAAAAGTGTCCATAGACCTTTGAAAATAGATTTTATGTACTCTACTA
>JAZONU010000143.1:0-2502 GCA_045654605.1 Candidatus Caccoplasma sp.
CAAACTCCTTAAGTTGTCTTGTTCCTGTGTTAGAGGTTAATATTATTATGGTGTTTTTAAAATCGATGTATCTACCTAAACTATCAGTTAATCTACCTTCGTCCATAACTTGAAGTAGTAGGTTGAAAACATCAGTATGAGCCTTTTCTATCTCATCTAATAATATAACAGAGTAGGGTTTGCGTCTAACTTTTTCAGTAAGCTGTCCGCCCTCTTCATAGCCAACATATCCTGGAGGTGCACCAATTAAACGAGATACACTAAATTTTTCCATATATTCACTCATATCTACTCTGATTAGAGCATCTTGAGAGTCAAATAGAGATTCGGCAAGTTTCTTTGCCAAATATGTTTTTCCAACACCGGTAGGACCTAAAAACATAAACGTACCTATTGGCTTTTTAGGGTCTTTTAATCCAACTCTATTACGACGTATAGCTTTTACTATTTTATTTATGGCTTCATCTTGTCCGATAATAGAATTCTGTAGAACCTTATTCATATTGAGGAGTTTTTGATTTTCCTCTTCTGCAATTCGTTTAACAGGGACACCAGACATCATCGATACAATTTCATCGATAGCTGCTGCATCAACAACCTTTTTGTGGTTTTTTAAATCGTTTTCCCACTGCTCTTTTGAGATAGCAAGTTGTGCACGTAGCCTTTTCTCATTGTCGCGATGTTTTGCTGCTAACTCAAAGTTTTGCTCTTTAACGGCATTTAATTTAAGTAAAGCCTCTTCTTCTATTTTATGTTCAATATCTTCAATCTCCTTTGGTGCAACAACATCAGCGATGTGGGCTTTTGAACCAGCTTCATCTAATGCGTCAATAGCTTTGTCGGGGAAGTTTCTATCGCTTATGTATCGCGAAGTTAGTTTAACACAAGCTTCGAGTGCTTCGTTTGTATATTCTACGTTATGATACTCTTCATATTTGCTTTTTATATTGGTCAATATTTGAAGAGTCTCTTCCTCTGTTGTGGGATTAACTATAATCTTTTGAAAACGGCGTTCTAAAGCACCATCTTTTTCTATGCTTTTTCGGTATTCGTCGAGGGTTGTTGCACCAATACATTGAATGTCTCCGCGAGAAAGTGCGGGTTTTAACATGTTTGCTGCATCAAGAGTTCCGGTTGAACTACCAGCACCAACAATGGTGTGAATTTCATCAATAAAAAGAATAATATCTTTATTCTTACTTAACTCCGAAACAATAGCCTTTATTCTTTCTTCAAATTGCCCTCTATATTTTGTGCCAGATAGGATAGAGGCCATATCAAGAGATACTATTCGTTTATTGAATAGAATTCTTGAAACATTGTGTTTTACAATTCTTAAAGCCAACCCTTCAACAATAGCAGATTTACCAACTCCTGGTTCGCCAATTAAGACAGGATTATTTTTTTTACGACGACTTAATATTTGTGATAATCGTTCAATTTCTGTATCTCTGCCAATTACAGGGTCAAGTTTCCCCTCTAATGCCAATTTTGTCATATCAATGCCAAAACTGTCTAATACAGGAGTACTTGATTTTGAATCTTTATCCTTTTTCTTATCGCTTTTGGTTTGACTATTATCATTTGATTCGTCTAACATATCGTCGTAATCATCATCGTCATCATTTGCAAACGATGTGTTTTTTGTCTCTTTAACAGCACTTTTATCGGCAGTGGCAAAATAAGAGTATAGTTTACCATAAGATATATGTTCATCCTCTAAAATTTTTGCAACACTATTAGTTTGCTCTTTAAGTATTGCTAATAGTAGGTGTTCGCTGTCAATTTCGTTAGAATTTAAAAGCCTTGCTTCAAGAACACTTATTTTTAAAATTCTATCAGTGGTTTTATCTGCTTCAATCTCTTGATTGTCAGGAATATTCTTATATGTATTGCAAATTCTTTTATCGATAGTATCTTTGATGTCTTTTATATTTATCCCTAAATTAGATATAGCCTCCACAGCACGGCCAGAACCTTCGCGAATTATGCCCAACAAAAGGTGTTCGGGAATAATCTCTTGATATCCTGTACGTAGAGCCTCTTCGCGGCTAAAACCTAATATATCTTTAAATCTTTTAGAATAATTTCTCTCCATTAGTTATCAATTTTATAGGCCAAATTTGTTAATAACCTATTTATATATAGATTTAACGGCAAATAGTGTGCCAAATTGTATATGTTAAGGATATGTAGAATAGTCTTACTGCTACAATCATCAACGGAGATAAAGAAGAGTGGTTGCTATCAGCCAATAAGAATGATGCGATAGTTGATTACCTCGCACAACAGACCAATCTCTTCATGAGTGTACATCTCAAATATGGCAGAGAGAATAATTTGTGATTGGGCTATTAAACCATTCTGTTAAAAAAATATCATATAGTTGTAAGCATAGTTCAAAATATGTTATTTATAATTACTTGAAAGTATGATGTAATTAAAAAATGTGAAGTAAATAACTACCTATAAATTTTAAAAATCGGGTAAAAAGTATTATCT
>JAZONU010000144.1:0-2294 GCA_045654605.1 Candidatus Caccoplasma sp.
GAAGTTATAGTAAATATAAAAATCAAGAGCTTAAAGCTGAAGATGTTAAACTTATTCTTGAGGCGGCTCTTGTTTCTCCCTCTTCAAAATCAACTATGGGATGGGAGTTTATTGTGGTTGAAGAGAAGGATGATTTAGAAAAATTATCGCTATGCAAAGAGCATGGTGCTCGCCCTATTGCTGGTTGTAAATTGGCGATTGTTGTTACTGCTGATACTACTAAAAGCGATGTGTGGATTGAAGATGCTTCTATTGCTTCAATTATAATGCAACTTCAAGCTGCCGATTTGGGGCTTGGTAGTTGTTGGATTCAGCTGAGAGAACGTTTTACTCAAGATGGTATATCTTCTGAAGAGTATGTTCGTGAAATGTTTGGTATTCCCGAACAGTTTGCAGTCTTATCGGTAATAACATTTGGTTATAAAGATGAGGAACGTAAACCTTACGATCCTGAAAAAACTCAATGGGAAAAAGTTCATATAGGTAAATGGTAAAGAGTGTTGCCATAATAGGTAGTGGTAATGTTGCTACTCATATAGCAAAGGCTATATTTAAAGCTGGGGTGGAAATAAAATATATTTACTCTCCTACTCTTGCTAATTGTGTGGCTCTTGCTAATTTGGTTAATGCTGGAGCTGTTGAAGATATTTATAACATTGATGGTGATGTTGATTTAATAATAATATCGATTAAGGATAATGCCATCAGAGGTATTGTTGAAAAATTAAAAGCTAAAAGGTCTATTGTTGTTCATACTTCGGGTGGAGTAAATATTGATGTGTTTGATGGTTGCTCGGCAAAGTGTGGCGTGCTTTATCCTTTACAAACTTTTTCTAAAGAGAGGGATATTGATTTTAGTAGAGTTCCTCTCTTTATTGAGGCTAATGACAAAGATGTTTTAACCGAAATTGAAGAGTTTGCTAAGCGTTTGTCTCAAAGTGTGATTGAGGCAAATTCGCAACAAAGAAAAATTATGCATGTTGCAGCTGTTTTCGCTTGTAATTTTGTTAACCATTGTTACGATATCTCATCGCAGATTTTAGAGAGTGAAGGTATCTCTTTTTCCACTCTTTTGCCTTTGATTGAGGAGACTACAAAAAAGATATCGGAGATTGCTCCGCACGAGGCTCAAACAGGTCCTGCACGAAGAGGTGATAGTGTTGTTATGAATACTCATTTGGAGCAGATTAAATCGCCTCAAATAAAAGAGATTTATAAGTTATTAAGTAAAAATATAACAGATAGTTATAAAGAATAGGATATTATGAGTAAGATTAATTATGACCTAACTAAAATTAAATCGTTTGTCTTTGATGTTGATGGTGTCCTTTCGCCTTCAACCATTACGCTTCACCCTTCGGGGGAACCAATGCGTATGGTAAATATTAAGGATGGTTATGCTATTCAGTTGGCTGTTAAGATGGGTTATAAAATTGCTATTATTACAGGTGGTCATACTCGAGCTGTATATGAAAGATACAAAGGTTTGGGTGTGAAATTTATCTATATGTCTATTAGCAAAAAACTGCCTACATATAAGGAGTTTCGTGATCAGTTTTATTTGAAAGATGAAGAGATATTATATATGGGTGATGATATTCCTGATTATGAGATTATGAAGGTTGTGGGACTTCCTTGTGCTCCGGCTGACGCTGTTAGCGAAATAAAGGAGTGTGCAACTTTTATATCTTCACGTAACGGTGGAGAAGGGTGTGTCAGAGAGGTTATTGAAGAGGTTATGAAGGCTCAAGGTAAATGGATGAGTGATGAAGCTTTTGGTTGGTAATTAATCTTGTTTATATATGCTTGACAATCTTAAAAAATTTGATATAATTTTAGCAAGTAACTCTCCTCGTCGCAGAGAACTTTTAAAAGGGTTGGGGGTT
Source organism: Candidatus Caccoplasma sp. (assembly GCA_045654605.1). Lineage (GTDB taxonomy): Bacteria > Bacteroidota > Bacteroidia > Bacteroidales > G3-4614 > Caccoplasma_A. The sequence continues at coordinate 1,887 of JAZONU010000144.1, forward strand.
GATTTCAGAGCTATATCGTTACCTGATATCGATGAAACATATCCTGAAGGTCTTAAGGGAGGTGAAATTCCTACATATATATCAAAACAAAAAGCTGCTTCATATAAGGGGCTTTTAGCTGATAATACTCTTTTAATTACTGCAGATACTATTGTCTGGGTTGGCGATAAACAGTTTGGAAAGCCTATTGGTGCTGATGATGCAAAGCGTATGCTAAAAGAGTTATCGGGTAATACTCATGTTGTCTATACCGCTGTTACGCTTTCGACAAAAAAAGTGGAAAAAACCTTTATTGCAGCATCGGATGTTAAGTTTGCATCTCTAACAGATGATGAGATTGATTTTTATATTAAAAACTTTTCGCCGATGGATAAAGCCGGTGCATATGGTATTCAGGAATATGCCGGA
>JAZONU010000145.1:0-4502 GCA_045654605.1 Candidatus Caccoplasma sp.
TTTTGCTGCATCCTCAGTTGATAGAGTCAAAGAGATTCTACCTGTTCCTGACAATACTTTATAACGGATAGTAATTACATCATTATTTTTAACAGCATATTTCATTTTGAACAACTGCAAATATGATTTTGTTGTTGCTCCTGAAATTTGCAATGAAGATCCACCAAACCAAGCATCGTCCCAAGTGAACTCAGCTGACATGTCAGTTGTAGCGTCGCCTACATTTTTACCCATGAAATTGCTTGTCCACCACCAACGCCATGTTGGCATATAATCTTGCATACCAAGGTTGTACCACTCTTTATCAAATGTTGTCTCACCCTCTTCTTTGAAGAACATACCGTTACCCAAGTTGAAGTACGTTACGAATGGGTCTGCTGCCAATGTTCCGTCTCCGTATTGAGGCATCATTGTACTACGTGCAGTGATGAAGCTTGAGAATCCGTGGAATGAAGTTGCCGATGTTGAGTGACGCAATTGATTTGTAATTTGAGGAGCATTTACCGGGTTGTAAGATGAACCTGTAAATGAGTTCTCTGAAATCAATTGGTAAGTTTTTTGCATTTGTTTTGCAGTTGCACCTAACTCACCACGTCCTTCATAGAACATGTTCATATTGTGAGCTCCCCACAATCCAAATGAGATAGGATAATTTTTAAGAGATACCCAATCTGCAACATTACGTCCTTGATAGTCCATACCTGCATATACATCATATCCAGAACGTCCTTTACCTTGAGCTGTTGCTTGAGATGTTGCAAGAGCTGATGCACCCCAGTTATAATTCAAGAAATAAGCATCAGATACTTTTTTACCGTTATAGTGGAACCAGTCAACACAAGCACTACTCAAAACACTATAGTCACCTGTACCTCCACCGTTTGATGTAAATGAATACCATGCGTTATTGAAAGGAACTCCATAAGCCTCACCATTAGCGAAGCAATCACCCATTAGATTACGGAAAGAACCCATATTCAAACTTGACCATGAGAACTCAGAGTTAAATCCAATACCGTCAACTCCATAATAACGAAGATATTTCAAAAGTTTCTCGTATCCTCCGTTGTAAAGAGCAGAAATGTTTGTTCCATGTCCACCATCGTTTGGAGTAGGTTGAGCTCCGAAAGGAACTGCAGCTACAACTCCTGAACGAACACCATTTTTGTGACATGCATCAAGGAATGCTGCAGGGGCTTGAATCAATGGAGCAGTCCAGTTTCCATAGATATCAGTATAACTCCACATTGAGTAAACCTCACCACCGAACCAATATGAAGGAATACCATTCCAGTTTCCGTTATTAGCTTCGCCAAGAGGACACCACCATAACAATTTACGTTCTGAGTCTAAACTCTCTTTTACTTGAGTATCGACGTTTACAAAACGCTTACGAGGCTTTACACGAGAAATAAAAAATTCCTCATTCTCTGCAGCCGATGTTCCGTTGTAAAGAGGAGTTCCGGGTTGCCAATTTTGGTAAGCGTTATACCAATCAGCACCTTCTGCCCCCATACTTACATATTGCTCGTGTGATGGACGGCTTTGTGCCGATGCGATACCACACACTGCAACGAATAAAGCAAGTAAACTTAATCTTTTCATTCTGACAGTTTTTAATTATTAATAATATGGTTAATTTAGTTAAGTTTCAAAACTATATCAAACCTTTTAGTTTAGATTATAAAGAGATGGCAAAACCCCTTATTATATGCAACTTTGCACACCTCGGCACACTAACCCAATTAGTGCACAAATGTAGTTATTTTATTTCAAACTAACTAATGTTTTGAGCAAATAATTATTTTTTAACATACTATATATGAGCAGGAGCAGTTGTTAGTTGTTAGTTGTTAGTTGTTAGTTGTTAGTTGTTAGTTGTTAGATAAAAAATATTTTTTCTAATTAGACTAATTGGTCTTATTAGGCTAATTGGTCTAATAAAAGAGACAAAAAAGAGGAGCAGTCTCCTGCTCCTCTATATCTTAAAAGTTAGAGTAAATTGCGTTTTTAATCTCTAAAAACTAAAAACTAACAACTCTTATTTTTTAACAACTTTCATCACTTTTAATAATCCAGCCTCACCCTTAACTTTAATGAAGTATATACCTGCTTCGCCTTCAACCGGAATGTTTACAACCTCACCTGCAGTAGCCGCAATTGATGCTTGGCTTAACATGCGACCTGAGTTATCAAACAACTCAACTGTGTAAGTTCCCTCTTCTGCAAAGTTTACATATACCTCATTCTCAAATGGATTGGGGAATGCTTGCATCTCTTCAAGAGTTACATCCTCAATTCCGGTAGGATATACAGTTACAACATCAAGAGTTTTAGTATCCGATCCCCATCCGTTAGCAAGAGTCAATTCTGCTTTATAATCACCCTCTTCAGAATAAATTACGGTTGCTTCACCTGCCGATTTATTTCCTCCTGCCTCTATGATTGAAGCTTTCTTCAACGACCATGTTGGCAATGTCTCAATCTTATAGTTTGTTCCTGAGATAAATGGTGCTCCCGCAGCAAATGACATAGACTCACGAGCATACTCTCCACTAACAACTGTTGCTGCATTATATTTACCTGCAACCAAAGATTTATTTGCGCCTGTACTTATTAAGTAATTGTTACTATTTGCATCTGTCTCAAAATCCCAATATCCGATGAAATTACCAGATGCTGAATTGGCATGTTTCATCGACTCCTTAACCTCTGATGCCGATAATGCTTTATTATACAAACGAACCTCATCAAGAGTTCCATCGATTGCCGCACGGTTAAATGCACGTCCACCAATCATAATTACATTCGATGATTTCCAGTCATACAAAGACATTGTTGCAGTTCCCGAACCGACAAGCTTACCATTGATATACATACTCAATGTTCTATTGCTTGTATATCCACAAATCAAAGCTACATGATACCATGTGTCAGTTTTAAATTGGAAGTCATCTGAAATATTCAACTCTTCTCCTGCATTAGAAGTTAAACGATACGATAGACTAAATTTACCGTCAGCGTTGATTGTACTCCAAATGTAACCCCAGTCTCCTGCCGGCCATCCATCAGCAGCTGTACGAACATTCAAGAATTGTGTTCCGTCTTGCTCGTGGTTGAAGCTGTTGAAGTAAATCCAGAATGTCAATGTAAATGGGGTTTGTCCGTTGAAGTTTAGTTGTCCTGCAGGAATACCGAATGCTTTTTCACCAAGTGCCATACCTCGTGATACATATCCGTCGGCATCAGAACGACCTGTGTATGAGTATGTAATTTCCTCTCCTGCCTCTACCCAATCTTTACCTTTTGCTCCGCTCATTGTTAGAGTATTGATTTTAGGCAATGCTCCTACCTCTGCAGGTGAAATTTGAATTTTACCACGATATACCTCAGTGTGTCCGTTCATTGTCAAATACAAGTCATAAATTCCCTCTTCGTTTATAGAAGTTGTAAATTTATTAGCATTGAATGTTCCTTTTACCGCATCGTTCTCTGAAGCTTTGATTACCCATGTTGCCGCAGCATGAGTTGGATCATCAAATGCTACTGTAAATTGCTCTCCGGATTTAATGATAGGTTTGTCAATTGAGAATCCTTCAACTGTTGTATTTGAAGGAACACTCATATATGAACCCCATGAGATTGAGCTCTCGCTCTTACCATCAAGAGATACTGCACTTACACCAATACGGATTTGTCCACCTTTAGTTAAATCGTAAGGAGCTCCAACTACATATGCCGCCCAAGATGTTGTTGCTGTACACAATACAGGGTCGCATCCTTGTTGTTGAGTATATATTTTGTAGAACCAAGTATTTACATCGCTATTATAGACTGATTGATATGATTGACGACCTGTTTTGTATTTGTCGTGATAAGACATATCATAAACAACCTTCATATCTACTCCTTTGTAGTTACGAGACATTGTTTTAGAAGTCTTAATTGTAGGTGCTCCAGGAGTTGATGAAGTTCCACGAGTTAAAGACATTTCACCAATCAAAACCTTAAAATCTGAAGTTGTATTAGTAAATCTCAAACCGAGTAGTGCCAATGTTTGTCCATCTAATTTCAAACCTCCTCGTTTTGTAACTTTAACCTCTTTTTTTACCCATTCGCCATCAGCATCAGCATTTGATACAAGTGTTGAACAGACCTCAGTTGTAGGAGCAGCCTCAGTTGATGCTGTCAATGCAATTGTTCCTGAACCAGAAACAACTTTGTAACGAACTGTTACAACATCGTCGTTTGCTACAGGATATTTCGTTTTGAAAAGTTGTAAATATGCTTTGCTTGTTGCTCCTGCAATTTGCAAACATGAGCCTCCGAACCATGCGTCATCCCATGTAAACTCAGCTGTCATATCAGTTGACGCATCGCTTGCATTTTTGCCCATAAAGTTTTTTGTCCACCACCAACGCCATGTTGGCAAGAAGTCTTGCATACCCAAGTTATACCACTCTTGGTCGAATGTTGTCTCACCCTCCTCTTTGAAGAACATA
>JAZONU010000146.1:0-3001 GCA_045654605.1 Candidatus Caccoplasma sp.
TGTGTTATAATAAAAATAAGTTATTTGCTTATTATATTTTTCAAATTATTTATCTCCTCTTTAATATTTTGAAGTTCTGCTAAAATAGCTTTATTTAGCTCATTGTCATTTTCTTCTGACGAAACAAGTTTAGTAATTGGTGTTTTAAAAAGTTCTGCAATTTGAGCAAGTCTTAAAAATCCAACATTAGTTTCTCCTCTTTCAATTTTAGCATATGCAGTAATTGAAATATCCAATTCAAAAGCAACATCTTCTTGAGTCAGACCAAGAGATTTTCTTACGCTACAAATATTTTTACCTAAATCTACAAGTTTCATACAACAAAGTTATATCCATAAGTAAATATATTTATATAACTAATAGTTGTGAAAATATAATTAAAAGTTATTAGAAATTATTGTAGATATAACTATTAGTTGTATATTTGCAAATATTAATTAGTTTTTAATTTGTAAAATATAAATTTTAGAACCGATGGGTCAATGGTATATAACAGATGTAAATAGTATGAAAAAGTTCTTTTTAGGGATTTTATCAGTTTTATTATTTTCTACTTCATTAGTTTCATGTTCTGACGATAACTCCGTAAATCCTCAAGATCCCGGTGTCGGAAATTATGAGTATGTTGATTTAGGTTTGTCTGTAAAATGGGCGAAATGTAACATCGGAGCTAATGCTCCACAAGATTTTGGAGCTTATTTTGCTTGGGGTGAAACTGAGCCAAAAAGCTCATATACATGGAGTAATTATAAATGGTGTGATGGAACATATAACACATTAACAAAATATTGTACAGATGCAACTTGTGGAAAAGTAGATAATAAAACAGTGCTTGACCTTGAGGATGATGCCGCTAATTTTAATTGGTGTGATGAAAGTGATTTAAATGAGTTAGGTGAGCGTTTTTCTGCCAAAGATTTTGTGGATCCCGAACTTATTCAAGATTTTGATAAATACACACTTTATTGGCTAAAAAGAATGCCAACTGCAGCTGAGTTCGAAGAATTAATAGAAAATTGCGAGTGGGTATGGAGTACGGTAGAAAAAGTAAAAGGCTATACTATTATCAGTAAAGTTAATGGAAATTCAATCTTCTTACCTGCAGCAGGAGCTATTGAAATTCCGAGTTATGAAACACAAGGTAGCATTGGTTACTATTGTTCAAGTACAGGTGCACTAACTAATGCGTACCATTTGACTTTCTATGAAAATGGCCGTTTTGAAATGCACGACCATGAACGTAGATATGGATTTTCAATTCGCCCTGTAGCAGAAAAGAAATACATTGAAAAAAAATAAATTAAACAAACATAAAACAAAATCAAAATAAGATTGTTATATAGATGTAAAAAGTTATCCTCTTTCTTGTTTTTGATATATTTCAAGTTTGAAAGGTTGGTTCGAGAGAACCGACCTTTTTTTTGCAAACACTATCACAAAAAAATAGCACAACAAACAATGAAAAAACAAAACCATTAATTACCTTTGTATCTACGATAAATAAAATTTGCATCAAAATATATTATGCAAAAAACAGCAAAAGAGAAAAGGAGTATAATCAGAGCTACCAAACGTTATTATAGCAAAGGTATTAGAAAATTGTTGCGACGTAAAGGACATGGAGTCCACTCTCCGTTTGTCTATAACTTTATAATACGTATAATAGAAGAGAAAGCACGTTTTTATGCATACGAACAAATAGAAGAGGTATATAAGCAGGTAAAACAGAGAGCCAAGGCAGAGTCGTTGCCCAAACCTCTCTCCCTAAAATATCACAAATTATTATATCGTATAAGTAATCGCATAAAACCACAAACAATATTAGAGTGTGGAAGTGATAATGGAGTATCAACTACAGCTCTTGCTATGGCAAAAAGTGATACCCAAATAATAACAATTGATACAGATTTTCAAAAATCACTATCAGCCTATTTTGAAAAAACGATACCAAACCTTATATACATACATAAGCAATCAAATATTGAAGATTATAAAATCATATATTCTAAAATAACACAGCAATTGCCAGAAAACCAATGTATAGTTGTGTCGGGAATAAGAAGAACAAAACAATCATATAATCTATTTAAAGAGTTTGTATCTAACAATACAATAAAAGTAACAATTGATTTATATGATATAGCAATATTGGTGGCATCACCAAAATTAAATAAACAAACATTTAGAGTATCATTTTAAACATGAAGATATATACAAAGGGTGGAGACAAAGGAACAACCTCACTGGTTGGCGGAACACGAGTTTGTAAATGTTGTACTAAAATAGAGGCATACGGAACAATAGACGAACTTAATAGTTTTATAGGCGATTTACTAACCGTTTTACAAAGCAAATCCGATGCAGAGTTGTTGAACAACGTACAAAATTGGTTGTTCAATGCAGGCTCTATTCTTGCTGCAGAGGAGGCGTATGCAGCAAAAATGCCACAAGTAACCGAAGAGCAAATTGTGCAGATTGAGTTACGTATCGATGAAATAGATTCAATCTTACCCAAACATAATAAATTTATACTTCCGAGAGGAGTGCAGTCAGCAACAAAAGCACACATTTGCCGAACAGTGGCTCGTCGTGCCGAACGCTGTATATGTGCATTAAGTGCCGAAGAGACTGTATGTGAAAATCTACTTAAATTTGTAAACAGACTATCAGATTACTTTTTTGTATTAGCCAGATATTGCAACATTATTGAAAATAAAGAAGAAATTTTTTGGGATAATCATTGCTAAATAGAAAATATTTTATATTTTCGTGCTCGGTTTTAAGAAATAGATGTTAAATAATTTTAAAATTTGGGTTACGAGATAGTTTAAAATTCTGACTCTCAAACCAATAACTAATAACAAAAAGGTATGTATTGGACATTAGAATTGGCTTCAAAATTCGAAGATGCTCCATGGCCAGCATCAAAAGATGAACTTATCGATTACGCTTATCGTTCAGGAGCACCTTTGGAGGTAATTGAAAACCTTCAAGAGATTGA
>JAZONU010000147.1:0-5280 GCA_045654605.1 Candidatus Caccoplasma sp.
TGCTAAAAAACTTGCTCCGATTGTTAAGAACAACACTTTAAAATAGTTGTTTAACTCCTTTTTTTACACACTAAAATATAATGTTTATATACAACTTTTTTATTGACAATTTTTCATATATCGAGCTTTTAGGTCTGGGAATATTTGTTTTTATCTGGATTATTCAAACTGTGCTATATTTACTGATTTTTGCAAAGCCTTACAGATTTGTAAAAAGGAGTAGAAAAAATAAAATTTGGTATAGTGCTGCAAAACCCAATGTTTCGGTTATTATCTATTGCAATGATAACTTTGCGGATATAGAACAAAATATTTTAGCATTTTTAAATCAGAACTACCCTAATTTTGAGGTAATTGTTGTTAATGACGGAGATAATAATGAACTTAAAGACATTGTTACCCTTCTTAAAGAAAAATACGACAATTTAAGTTATACATACGTTCCCCAAGAGGCTCACTCTCTCAGTCGAAAAAAACTGGCTCTTACAGTTGGGGTTAAAGCTTCAAAATATGATATCATAGGATTTACAGACGCTTTTTGTCGCCCCACATCAAATATGTGGCTTTCGACTATGGCAAGAAATTTTATTACTGATATTGATATTGTTATTGGTAATAGCTACGAAAAAGGTCCTGAAAATGCCAAATGGAGTTACAGATTTTACAGACTATTCTTTAAACTTAAATATTTTAGTTACGCCATTATGCGTCGTCCGTATATGGGCGAAGGCACAAACATGTTTATCAAAAAAGATTTGTTCTTTAAAAACCGCGGTTTTTCAAACAACCTATCTATACAATATGGCGAAGATGATATTTTTGCCAACGAAATAATGAAAAGAGACAATTGCAGGGTTGAGCTATCTAACGACGCCTCAATTGAAAATTATATGTACGATATCAATGGAGATTTGAGAGAGATGCGTCTAAAAAGATCTTTTACAAACAAAATTCTTAAGACCTCTGCTCACTTTGTTTTTGGTATTGAAAAGATTAGCTGCATTCTATTTTATATATGCTTTGTTGCTCTAATAGCTTGGGGTGCTATTGCAAATAACCTGCTTATTGCTTTTGCCTTAACTCTGTTTATTATCAGATACACATACCAAAGCATTATAATAAACAGAGCCTCAAAAATATTTAACTGCAAAGTTAATGGTTTCAAGACTCTGTTCTATGACATTGTTCGTCCAATAGAGAATATTCGCTTTTCTATTCTCGGGAAAAATAGCTCATATAGAAACTATACGTGGCGAATTAGACGATAAACATCTTCTCTATTTGATTGCTATCTTTTTAGGCTCTTTGGGTGCAGGAAGTACCTTTTTCGGGATAATCACTTTAAGTATTCCATTCTTTTGTGTAGCCTCAATTTTATCAGCTTCTACATTATCGGGCAGAGCAAGTGTTTGTCGGAATTGAGAATATGAGAACTCTCTACGAAGAAACTTCCCTTTCTTATCCTTCTCTTCATTCTCGCTCTTATCCTCAACAGTTATCTCAAGGTAGTTTTCAGAGTTAACATGCACGTTTATGTCTTCTTTACATACACCAGGTGCCGCAATCTGAACCTCATATTCCTTGTCATTCTCAATAATGTTTACCGCAGGAGTTGAAACACTCTTTGCTCGTTCAATCCACTCGTTCCCAAAGAAATCGTGAAAAATCATAGGCAGCCAATTCTGCCCTTTTTTTACAGGCATCATAAATTTGTCCTCCAATTAAAATTAAACATAAAATAAAAGAGAAATAACTCTTATTTGAGTCATTTCTCTTATAGAACACCTATATGATGGGTTATGTTTAAGTAATAGAGTTATTAGTTGCCAACTTCGTTGCCCCTGTGGGGTAATTGTTAGTTAATTAGTTACTGCTATGTCGTAGCGTAGGAGTTCGTATGTTATTTTAAACGGATAACCCTCCAACTTGGGATTCTGATCGGGCGACTCGTAATAGTAATAGCGTTTGCCTTTATCGAAGCTCTCTACTTCAAACTGTTTTGTAGTTTGGGGTAAAAACTCACCACGAAGAGTTACATCACGATAGTCTAACATGTCATCAGTTGTAGTCTTATAATAGACTCTCAATTTTATGAGCGTAATGGTATATTCAGTATTATTGCGTACTATATATAACTCATTCTTATCTTTTAACCTTTTTTCAAAACCGAGAATATCGATAGAGTCCTCAAATTTACAAGTTCGTGAAAATATTATAGTATCCTTAACTACCTCCTCAGCATAAAGTGTTGAACTAATCATCAACAACGATAGTAAAACTATTATATTTTTTACTCTTATTTTCATATTGACACACAGTTTATTTTTTGCAATTTTAGTTATTTTTTTTGTTACTGACAAAGGTTTTTTTAACTTTGTAAGAGAACCAATAACTATTTCTTAAATCTGTATGAAACATCTTGTATTATTTATATTTATGCTACCATTTGTTTTTGCTGACGCAAAAGTAAAATGTGGCGCCGATAAGATTGACGAAATTATAAAATATTCAAATAACAAAAGGGTTGCTCTTATCGTTAATCAAACATCGGTAACCGAATGTGGCTCTCATATTGTTGACACCCTAATTGCAAGAGGTGTTGATATTAAAACCATTTTTGCTCCAGAACATGGCTTCAGAGGCAATGCCGATGCAGGAGAGAGTGTAAAGGATGGTATCGACACCCGTAGTAGTGTTAAAATCATCTCGCTTTATGGAAAAAACAAAAAGCCAAACGCAGAGCAACTCTCTAATATAGACCTTCTTATTTTTGATATTCAGGATGTAGGAGCAAGGTTTTATACATATATCTCAACCATGTATTATGCCATGCAATCGGCAGCAGAGTTTGGCAAAGAGTTTTTGGTTCTCGACAGGCCAAACCCAAATGACTATATTGATGGGCCTATGTTGGATATGAGCTTAAAATCTTTTGTTGGAACCCTACCTTTACCTATTTTGCACGGCCTTACTGTTGGCGAACTTGCATCTATGATTAAGGGCGAAAATTGGGGTAATACAAAAGATTTAAAATTGGAGATTATAAAAATTGATGGTTGGCAACACGGAGAGAGATATAATCTTAAAATTAAGCCTTCACCCAACTTACCAAACACAAAGAGTATTGCTCTTTACCCATCGCTTTGCCTATTTGAGGGAACAACCATAAGCGTGGGGCGTGGCACATACTATCCATTTCAAATGATTGGTGCTCCCGATAAGAATTTAGGAGAGTTCTCTTTTACTCCAACACCTCTCGAAGGATTTGATAAAAATCCTCTACATAAAGGCTTGACTTGTTATGGAGTTGATTTAAGAGAGGAGAAAGAGCCTCAAGGATTCACTCTAAAATATTTGATAGAGATGTATAAAAACTCATCAAACAAAGATAAATTCTTTAATAGCAACAACTTTTTTGAAAAGTTAGCAGGAGACAAACAACTTCGTTCAGATATTATTAACGGTAAAACAGAACAGGAGATTAAAGTCCGCTGGAAAACAGAACTTGACAAATACAAAAAGTTACGTAACTCTTACTTATTGTACCCTGACAATAGATAAGTTTTTCATTTTTTTGACTTATTAATTAGCTATTTTTAGTATATTCGCAGAATATTTGAATAAAAATCAGTTTTGACTTATTATGGCACTTATAATACCAAGAAACTATAAACTTAAACTTCTTCCCGAAACAACAGAGGAGGCTATTAAAACATTAAAGGTTTCGTTTCAGGACAAACTGAAAAAGAAACTTAATCTTCGTCGCGTTACCGCTCCACTGTTTGTATTGTCTGGAACAGGTATTAATGACGATTTGAGTGGCAAAGAGGCCCCCGTATCGTTTAACATAAAATGTATGGGCAAACGTGCAGAGGTTGTTCACTCTCTTGCAAAATGGAAACGTATGAAATTGGGTGCTTATGGTATCTCTCCCGGTTATGGTATCTACACCGATATGAACGCTATCCGTTGCGATGAAGAGTTAGACAACCTACACTCTTTATATGTTGACCAATGGGATTGGGAACAAGTTATTACAGAAAAAGAACGCAACCTCGAATATCTTAAAGAGGTTGTAAATAAGCTCTATGCAATTATAAAAGAGTTGGAAATGGAGGTTTATGAGAGTTTCCCTCATATCACTCCTTTCTTGCCCGAGAATATTACATTTATAAACTCTGAAGAGTTGTTGCAACTATACCCCGACTGCACACCAAAAGAACGTGAAGCAAAAATCACAAAGAAATATGGTGCAGTATTCATAATAGGTATCGGTTCAAACCTATCAAACGGAGAGCCTCATGATGGTCGTGCTCCTGACTATGACGATTGGGTAACTATGAATAGCGATGGTTACAGAGGTTTGAATGGAGACATTATGTTGTGGAACCCTATTTTAGATATTCCTTTTGAGTTATCATCAATGGGTATCAGAGTTGACAAAGTTGCTCTAAAGAGCCAATTAGAGATTAAAGGTTGCCCTGAACGTGCTGAATTGAACTTCCACAAAATGCTATTGAACGATGAACTTCCCCTTTCAATTGGTGGTGGTATTGGTCAATCTCGTTTATGTATGTACCTTTTACAAAAGGCTCACATTGGTGAGGTTCAAGCAAGTATTTGGCCCGAAGAACAAATTGCAGAGTGCTTGAAACATAATATACAACTATTGTAGCTATCAGTTGTCAGTTGTTGGCTAACACCACCATACGGGTAGTTGTTAAACTAATTGACCTGATTAGTCAGATTGGAGATAAAAGTAAAGGCGGTGTGTCATAATTGACAAACTACTGTGTTGTTTTCAATATTAGGGTTCAGTCATGTACCTATGCACACTCCTTTCACCCTAAATTTCAACGCCTTGCATTTTGACAATTCTTACAAACTTTAAGAGACTGTGCCAAAATTTGTATTTTGACACAGCCTCTTTTTAATTTATGGGGTTATTTAAAAATTATAGTTTTAAAAATGCATCCCTAATAATATCTAGAGTGGTTCTGCATAAAAATCAGTTGTAAAATATATTCGTCCAAACATAGTTTTTACCATATATTTATATTCTGGTCTATCTGAATCATACACTTTATAATCTTCATACCCTTCGATATAACAGATCTTTTCACCATTTTCTATTCTTGCATAGCCTATAACCGACTCTTCTCTCCAATTCCCTGTTTGTGGATTATAATAATATAATTTTACTTTATGTGGGGCAGTTGATATATTCTCTATTGAAGCTGTTTGTTCTGAAACTTGATCGGTTGTTTGCTCTGTAGCAGA
>JAZONU010000148.1:0-3705 GCA_045654605.1 Candidatus Caccoplasma sp.
CCTCTCCGATATTCTCCACTTCGATTTCTTAGACTTATATTTATCTACTGCGAAAAGGATGAAGGCAATAAGATTTACTACAAACAAATAAACACCAAAGAAATATTCAAACTTCATCTGTTATAAAAATATGGGAGAGCATTTTACAATGCTCTCCCTGTTTTCATAGTTTCAGATTTATCAATCTTCTATTATTAATCGTTAGTAGTTGTGAACCACTTAACGTATGCAAAGTCTTGACGGTGAGGCAATGCAGGATTTTTAGGATATACGCGGAATGCATATTTAAATGAACCTGCACGTAACACTTGATAATCATATTTGAATGTTGTCAAGTCGCCTTCAGTCTTAACGATTTCAAGCTCTTTAACTATGCGGTGCTCTTTTCCTTCTTGATCCTCAAGAACAACCAACTCTACTCCTAAACAGTTAGGTAATCCTTTGCGGTCAATTGTTACCTCGATAGGATATGTTTGACCTACTTGAAGACCAGCCTCATAGTTTTCTGGAGCTTTGATATCAACTACGCTGATTGAATCCCATTTCTCTGCAACCATTTGTTTCCAAGCTGCAATCTCTTTTGCCAATTTGTAGCTGTCTGCTTTCAATAATGCACTGCGTGATGCCTCTTTTGAGTAGAAACGATCTACATAGTCAAGAATCATACGGTTCATTGTAAACTCAGGAGCGATTTTTGCAATTGAGTTTTTGATATATTGAATCCACTCAGGTGAGTATCCTTTGCTGTTTTTAGCAAAGTATAGAGGGATGATTTGGTTCTCTAACATTGAATAGATTGTAGCAGCATCCAATTGGTCTTGTTGTCCTTGATCTTGGAATGTGCGTTTATCAGTCAATGCCCAACCTGCACCTTCTTTATATCCCTCATACCACCATCCATCAAGTACAGAGAAGTTAAGAACACCATTCATCTCTGCTTTCTCTCCAGATGTACCTGATGCCTCAAGAGGACGAGTAGGTGTATTCAACCAGATATCAACCCCAGAGAGAAGGCGTTTTGAAACTTTCATATCGTAGTTCTCCAAGAAGATAATCTTGCCGATGAACTCTGGACGACGAGAAATTTCAACAATTCTCTTAATCAAACCTTGACCTCCACCATCAGCAGGGTGAGCTTTTCCTGAGAAGATGAATTGTACTGGGAAGTTAGGATTGTTAACGATTTTAGCCAAACGATCTAAATCAGTGAACAATAGGTGTGCACGTTTGTAAGTTGCGAAACGACGAGCAAAACCGATCAATAGAGCGTTAGGATTGATTTTCTCAAGAACTGATACGATACGTGAAGGATCACCTTGGTTTTTCAACCAGTTTTCACGGAAGTCCTCGCGAACGTAGTTAACAAGTTTGTTTTTCATCTCTTGACGAAGATTCCAAATCTCCTCATCGGGTACATCGTAGATTTTGTTCCACATTGCACGATCTGCTTGTTTTGTCAAGATATCTTTTCCTAAGTTTTTCTCATAGAATGCTTTCCACTCAGAAGATGCCCAAGTTGGAAGGTGAACACCATTTGTTACATAGCTAACGTGTAGCTCATCTGGGCTGTATCCTTTCCAGATTGGTTGGAACATGTTTTGAGATACTTTTCCGTGTAACCAGCTCACACCGTTAACCTCTTGGCAAGTGTTACAAGCAAATACACTCATAGAGAATTTCTCGTTTGTTCCTGGGTTCTCTCTACCCATATCCATCAACTCTCCGAATGAAATTCCAAGACGCTCTGGGAACTCATACATATATTTTCCGAACAATGACTCATCAAAGCTGTCGTGTCCTGCTGGAACTGGAGTGTGAACAGTATATAATGATGAAGAACGTACAATCTCAAGTGCCTCAGCAAATGAAAGTTTCTCCTCTTGTACGTACTCTACCAAACGTTGTACGTTGATAAGAGCAGCGTGTCCTTCGTTACAGTGGTAAACCTCTTTTTTGATACCAAGACGTTTCAACATCAACATACCACCGATACCCAACATGTACTCTTGTTTCATACGGTGTTCCCAGTCTCCACCATAAAGTTGGTAAGTGATTGAACGATCGTACTCACTATTTTGATCCAAGACAGTATCTAACAAATACAAAGGCACACGACCTACATTTACTCTCCAGATGTGAGCGTAAACTACTCTTCCTGGATAAGGAACCTCAAGAACGATAGGTTTACCTGTTTCGTCACATACTTGGTCAATAGGCAATTGGTTGAAGTTTTGAGCCTCGTAGTTAGCAAGTTGTTGTCCATCCATTGAAAGAGTTTGTTTGAAGTATCCATAACGATACAAGAAACCAACACCTGTCATATCGATATTAACATCACTTGCCTCTTTCAAGTAGTCTCCTGCTAATACTCCAAGACCTCCTGAATATATTTTCAATACGTTTGACAAACCGTACTCCATACTGAAATATGCTACTGAAGGCATATCTGTACGACGAGGCTCGTCCATGTATTTACGGAAGTTTTTGTAAACAGCGTTGATGCGTGTCATCATTGCTTTGTCAGCAGCAATCTCTTCAAGACGCTCATAAGATAGTTTTTGCAACATTAGAACAGGATTTCCTGCTGTGGCACGCCACAATTCTGCATCTATATCTTTAAATAGATCTGTTGCTTCTGAAGTCCAAGTCCAAAAAATATTTTTAGACATCTCTTGCAATGCCTCAAGTTTCTCAGGAACGTCAAACTTAACAGTTACGTTTCCCCATTTGGGCATGTTTGTTTCACTTACTTTTACTTTCATTTCTGTATAATTTATATGAAGTTTCTTTATTTATTTGATTTTTTATTTTGTGCTAATGCTTTTACATATACTTTCTCGTACTCTGTAATGAAGTTGTTCCACAATGCTTTTTTAGATGTTGCTGTTGCAGCATCACATAATGCTTTGTAATCATTCTCTTTCATATCTGCAACCGAAGCTATAGTCTCTGCAATCTTAGCAGAAAGTTCGTCATAGTTTGAGTCTGTACGAGGAATTACATATACACCACTACGTTTTGATACTTTACTTACTTTCTCCATTACCCACATTCCAAATCCTGATAGAGAAGTTGTTACTGTAGGAATTCCAAACGCTACGCTCTCAAGTGGAGTGTAACCCCATGGCTCATAGTATGATGGGAATATTGTTAAATCAAAACCGGGTAATACTTGATAATAGCTCTTATTCAAAATACCGTCATCACCTTTTAAGTATGAAGGAACGTAAATTACTTGAATCTTATCGTCAGCTGAAGCATTGAACGACAATGAGCGAATTTTATTTATGATATTATCCTCATTAAAGTTATATAGAGCGTGTGTTACAAAAGGAGCATCTAATTGAGTTGCATCTGCAGGTAGTTTTTTCATACGAGCAACTACATCCTCACGTGCATCACCAGCCCATGCTGGAACCAAAATAAATGCTATGATTTGACGCTCTCCATTATATGAGTCAGATAATTTCTTTAAAGAGTCAAGGTATAAATCGATTCCTTTATTGCGGAATTCGTTACGACCCGAAGTTGTTACTAATAGTGCATCATCAGCAGGTTTCTTACCTGACAACGCTGCAGCAACTTGCAACAATGTTTTACGTGCAGAAGTGCGTACTTTTGCATATTTCTCAGCAGCAGGGACCATCTCCTCCTCAAATCCGTTAGGAGTTACATCTGGTTTACGACCAATAAGTTGAGTACTCT
>JAZONU010000149.1:0-3271 GCA_045654605.1 Candidatus Caccoplasma sp.
AATCTTTTTTACGATATTACAATTACTAAGCGTAATACCCAATTCTATTTTTGAAAATCCGCACGTTCGTACCTTTTACGGTACAAACGTGCGATATTTCAAGTAATCTTATATGCTATAAGAATACTACGTTAGTTTAAATTGTACGGGTAGTGTGTACCATACACGAACAGGGTGTCCGTTTTGTTTTCCTGGAACAAATTTTGGTAACGATTTCACTACTCGAATAGCCTCTTTATCAAGAGTTGCATCTATCGAACGAACAACATTAACTTGTCCTACCGATCCATTCTTCTCAACAACGAATTGTACTACTACCCTTCCTTGAATACCGTTCTCTTGAGCGATTGATGGGTATTTAATATTCTCCGAAATGTATTGAAGAAGAGCTTTATCTCCTCCGGGGAATGCAGGTTTTTGCTCAACCGAAGTATATACTTGGTTATCCTCAACAACCTCTTCTACCACTGGAGTTGGATCTGGAGCATCCAAGAAGTCAACTGCATCCTCTGTATCTACTCCTTCGATGTCAGCAACAGAGATAGCTATATCCTCTTTCTCTGCAAGCTCATCTTGAGATTTAATCTCATCCTCCTCTTTTACCTCCTCTTTAGGAGTAATTACAGGAGCTGTAAATTTGATAGAGCTTTTTAGTGGTGGTGGAGGTGGCACATCTACTGGTGGTGGAGGTGGTGTTTCTTCCATCTCTTCCTCTTCAAGTTGTGCATTATCCAACTCAGTTATATATAATTGCTCTGTCAACCCAGCGTTAGCTTTCTTCTCCTCAGCAGGGAAAATTGCCTTAATAATTGTTGGAGTATAAAATCCTACAACTGTGAGAACAAATACAATTAATACTGCTAAATTATGTCTTTTGGGTGAATCTTTACGCAAATCGTATGCGCCATAAGCCTTATTCTTTCCTTCAAAAATAAGGTCACACCATTCTTGTGAACTGATATTTGCCATTGTCCTTAATTTTTTTTGGTGTTATTACTCTCTAGACATATATGCATCCAAATCAGTAGTTCCTTTTGATTTGTAATTATCAATCAAGAAGCTATCTACTCTTGTTATATCAACAACTGCATATTTGCTAATTCCGCATAGATTCATCTCATCAAGTGCATCAATAAGGTTTTTGTAAGTAGATCCATCACCACCCTTAATAATTACGTCTGGAGCACTCTTAACATCTTTATTCAACTCGTCTTTAATCTCTTTAGATTTCTTGTCGTAAATACTATCGGCCATTTGTGTTGCTACCCTCTCCTCTTTTAAAGCCTTTAATTCTCTTACTATTTCGATATTTTTACCTTGAAGGTAAGCACGTAAACCATCATGGTTAAATGTTGTCTCCTTCAAATTATCATAGTTTTCATAATCAGGAAAACCTTCATAATAGTAAACTCTATCTTCTTCTCCAAGCAAGATTGTTATAGCACGATCATCCGCAACCTTATTTTGGTCCTCTTCTGTTATACTTTTATCGTTCGATGGCATACTGATCTCCATGGTTTGTGGCTTTTTCATAGTTGTACAAAGCATGAAGAAGGTAATCAAAAGCATGTTCATATCAACCATGGGAGTAAAGTCCACGTGGATATGCATTTTTTTAGGTTTACCTTTTTTGCCGTCGCCAGATTCTTTTTGTTGTACTTCTGCCATATTACAATTCTTTATTTAACAACGACTTTCTTATCGTCAGATATTGTTTTAAGATTTGTTATAAGGTTATAACGGTTCTCACGAATATCTTGTAACGAAGTCATTAAGTTTCTAATAGTAGGATATGGAGTTTCTGAAGCCGCTTTAATGGCAATCTTCATTTTTTTGCCTTTTACAGCTCTTGCTGCCTTAACCCATACCTTAAGTTCATTATTAACACTTTCAACACCATCGGCATTGTCGCAAGGGATACCAACTCGTATTCCTGGTACCTCTCCCTTTAAAGCCTTATCTTGGTCGTGTGGTTGAAGTGCTAAAAACTTCTTCAAGTCTTTGAATGGTGTTCCGAAAGAGGGAAGAATTCTGAAAGATTCTATCTCTTTATTAGTCAAAGATATACCTCTTTGCTCAGCCACATCCTTTATTAATTGTTCTCTGTCATCAAGATTATCGATGCTCATATAGATTTTACCTTCCTCATCGATTAAGATTTGTAAAACATTTTCAGTTTCAATCTGAATCTCTGACACAGAGTCGGGAGTCTCTACTTGAACAGGCTCTTTTTGCACAAATGTTGAGGTTAACATAAAGAATGTAAGCAAAAGCACAGTAACATCACTCATCGCCGTCATGTCGATGAATGTACTCTTTCTTTTTACTTTTACTCTTGGCATATTCTTAATATGTTAATTTATTAATTTTCGTGTGTTGCTGCGTATGTTCCTACGATTGAGAAACCAATTTCGTCAATTGCGAAAGTCAAGTTGTCAATTTTGCTTGTAAAGAAGTTGTATGAAATTACAGCCAAAGCACCAGTTGCGATACCGAATGCAGTATTGATAAGTGCCTCAGAGATACCTTCAGAAAGTTTTGTTGAGTCAGCAGCTCCATCAGATGCCAAAGCAGCAAATGAGTTGATCATACCCATAACGGTTCCTAATAGTCCGACCAAAGTACCAAGAGTAGTCAATGTTGCAATGATTGGCAAGTTTTGGTTAAGTGCTGGCAACTCTAATGCTGTAGCCTCTTCAACCTCTTGTTGAATAACTGCAAGTTTTTGCTCTTTTGTTAAACGAGTATCTCTCTCCATTTGCTCATATTTAACAAGAACTGAAGTTACAACGTTTGCCACACAACCTCTTTGTTTGTCGCAAAGTGCTTGAGCTCCGGCGATATCGTTAGCTGCCAATTTAGCTTTGATAGCTGCAACAAATTTTGAAGTTTTACCTTTACCCATTGCTTTAATAAGAACGATTGCACGCTCAACACTCAACACGATAACTGTTAAGAACAATGTTTGAAGAATAGGCACGATAAATCCACCTTTGTAAATCAATCCTAAAAGATTTCCATCTTTTACGTTTCCTCTTACCATTTCACCAGTTTCAGGATCCTTAATCATGTGGAAGTTCTCAGGATTTCCTAAAACGAAGATAAATACACATACTGCTGCTGCAGCACATAACAAAATTACCAAAAATGCAGATTCAATACCTTTAAATCTTTTAGTTTTAGCTTTAGCTTTTGTTCCCATAATAGAAATAAAATTTGTTAAGTTAATAAATAATTAATATTGAAATTCTCTATATTTCTTCTCTTTCTA
>JAZONU010000150.1:0-2125 GCA_045654605.1 Candidatus Caccoplasma sp.
ACAGGCGTATAAAATTGGGCGTTCTCTTTGGTTTTGAGGATATACCACTACTGCATAGTTACCCGATACCTTAAACTGAATATCGTCGTTAGGTAGTGTAATTTGATAGTTTACATAATCCTGGAATGTGTTGAAAGATAGGTCCCAATCATAAACCTCTTGAACGTCAAACCCATCAATGTACTCTATTGAAGACAATGTAGAGGGTTGCCAATTGGCATTGCAATGCACAATGCTGTAGCTTAAATCTTGATAATCATCTTCAAATAGATCAAACGATATATTAATAAACTCGTCAGAATCAAGGTTGATAACGGGAGGATACATAAATCCGTTACCCGATTCCACTTTAAGCGAATGAACTCGGCTATCTAAGCTTACAGTGCGATAAGGTTTATTCTGTGCAACAGCAATATTACACAATAAGAATATTGTAATAGAAATAAATATGTAACGTAAACCTTTCATAAAATCAAAATAAATGCAGGGCTTATTCGCAAAATTCCTCATTCCTAATTGTTGCGGAGCAACGAACTAATTCCTAATTTAAAAACTAATAGAAACCGATGCTCCCATAACATCACCGGCAATTGGCGGTTTAACCTTTATGATTTCAACCTCTCCGCCCTCAATCATAGGAAAGTTTCTCTTTATTGAATTAACAACTCTGTAAACCACGTTCTCCAATAAGTTTGAGGGAACTCCCATTTCGCACTTAACAACATCATAGATGTCGGCATAGTTTATGGTGTCGCTAATCATGTCGCTTTCGGCAGCCCTCGATATATCAAATTTCACTTTTACTCTTACAATGTAGTCGTTACCAACAATTCTCTCTTGTTTATCAACTCCGTGGTAGGCGTGAATTTTAATCTCTTTAAGTTCAATAAAACTCTCCATAAGTAAATTTAATTGTACCCTATCTTTTTTGTTATGATATTTACAAATTTAGAAAATTAATATCATTCTGCAATGAAAGAGTGAAATATCATTTTCTATTTGATAAAAATAGTGTTGAAAAGTTTAACGATATAGAATAGTTTAGCTTTATGTCTATCTGTCAAAATGAACGGAAATTGCCAAATAAATTATCATAATGATATATTTTACCCCATTTTTAATGGAAAATTGAGCAAATAGAAAGGTTGCTCATTATACTGATATTTGTGTATATCGGTTATCTTGTTCCTTTGTAAATATAAGAAAATCAATTATTTGTCCTATTAAAGATTTTTTTCTCTAATTATTATATGTAATATGACAAAAAGTTGTAACTTTGCAGTCGGTAAAAAATCCGTTGTAAAAATATGGCAGATTTAGTAAAAATAAAAAGAGGATTGGATATTCCATTGGTAGGAGAGGCTACTAAAAAAATACAAGCTGCACCTAAAGCAGAGATGTATGCAATTGTGCCTGACGATTTCCATGGAGTAGTTCCAAAAATATTGGTGAAGAGTGGTGATGCTGTAAAAGCAGGAACTCCACTTATGTGCGATAAAAATCGTCCCGAGGTTAATTTTGTTTCTCCTGTTAGTGGAACAGTAGAGGCTGTTAATCGTGGAGAGCGTCGCAAAGTGTTGGAAATTGTAGTAAAATCGGACGGAAAGTTTGAAAGTGTTGATTTCGGAAAACTTGATGCAAACAAAATGGATGTTCAAGAGGTGAAAGAAACTATTTTGAAAAGTGGACTTTTCGCATACATCAAACAACGTCCTTACGATGTAATTGCAAATCCCGAGGTTGCACCTCGTGATATATTTGTAACTGCATTTGATTCTGCACCATTGGCACCAGACTTTGAGTTTGTGGCAGAGGGAGAAGAGTCAGCATTGCAAGCAGGTATTGATGCAATTGCAAAACTAACTTCAGGTAAAGTGTATGTTGGAGTAAAAGCAGACAGCAAACTTTCGTTGAAAGGATGCAAGGTTGTTAAATTCCAAGGTGCTCACCCAGCAGGAAACGTTGGTGTGCAAATAGCAAACATCGCTCCTGTAAACAAAGGAGAGGTTGTTTGGACAATGTCTGCATTTGATTTGCTTTTGATTGGACGTTTGTTTGCTACCGGAAAACTTGATTTTACACGTACAATAACTCTTGTAGGTTCAGAGGTAGGGGCTCCTCAATA
>JAZONU010000151.1:0-10099 GCA_045654605.1 Candidatus Caccoplasma sp.
GGATGTTAATGACAAAGAATTGTATGATGCGAAGTAGTGGTCTGGAAGTCTAAAATATCGCTACTTTTAAACATTATTGTTGCTGATGATTTACGTTAAAGAATCGTTTAGGAGAGTAGTGTAACATATTACGTTCCTACAAAAAAAAAGAGTATGAGGGTTGCTCATACTCAATTATAAAGGGGGTATAAAATTTTGTTAATCTACTGTAAATGTAAAGCAGAACTCTTCGTCGGGATCCTCTACATTGTAATATGTAAAGTACGAAAGAGGTTTCTCTTTCCAAGCTGCGCCTCCTATATTTATCTCAAAGGCTGTGTAGAGCGGACGATAAATAGAATCGTTTTTTGACTTTTTGGCAAATAATGCCATAGGCATTGCCAACATAAGTACTCCGCAAAGTAATTTCGCTAATGTTTTCTTCATCGTTTTAGATTATATTGGTTTATTAATTTTAGAATGATTAATTAAGTGTTACTCTTTTATATTCATACCCTAGTCGGTTAAGTTCAATTGCAGCACCAATACGGAAAAGAACTTTGCATGCACGTGCAAAGGTGTGAAATGCCATTATTGATTGTGGTTCAATACCGCTGTGGTGTATTTGCGAAAGTGTATGCTCTGCCACAACACGCATAGTATCCTTAATACGTTTAGTTTCGTCGCTCTCTTGAGATAGTCCCAAAATATCAAAGATAATATGGTCGTCCATATCATCAAATCCGCGAGAACCATAGAACTCAGAATATGTCATTTTGCAACACTTCTCCCAATCGGTATGCCAACCATTGGCTATACCCATACCAAGATAGGCTGCCCATACCAAAGCTACCGTTGGGTATTGCGCTATCTCCTTTACGGCATCAACCATATATTCTGGTGTAAAATCGTGCCATCGTTGTTCAATATCTGCACTCTCAAGCAAAACTCCCGATAGCATCCCATTATTTGTACATATTTTCAACAAATTTTGTTGCAAAGTATCCTCAAAGTTGTTAAGAAATTCGTGGTCCATATATTATTTATTCCTTTTCTAAACTTTTTTTTTGCGAGTGCAAAGGTACAAAAATAGTAGTGGATAAAAAAGTTAAGAGAAAACAAGAAATAAAATAAATGCTATTGGTTCTGATGAATAAGAGCTTGCACATGTAAAGCTCTTATTTTGGGACTAATTTGCATTTTATACTAAAAAACATATTAAAGTATTTGGATTATATATATATTTGCACAGTTTTTAACATTTAATACTTATTACTAACATGAAAAAACTTTTTTTTGTTGCTCTTACTCTTACTATTATGATTGCTTCATTAAGTTGCGAGTCTAAAGGACCAGTAGGCAAAGTGAATGTTCCAGAATTCAACTCCGATGAAATAGTTGAAGATGTTCTTGATGGTGATGGCTGGGTTTATAAGTGGGATGTAGAACTGCATTATAAACAAAATGGAGAATGGATATCAGCTGGGATGTATAACATATATAGTAACACTTATGACAATGACGACGACTGTTCTTTCTGGGTAGATTTTTCAGGCTTTAAGAGTCCCGCTAAAAAATGCTCAAATTATGGGTATTCCTATAAAGTACAATATCAAGGAGTTTGGTTCTATTTTTAATAATCTCAATTAACAATAATTCCTCTAAAGTTGGCAAATATACTTTAAAAGCAAAGTATAATGATGGAGTAATAGATGAATATGCAGACAACAAATCACATAATGCAAATTACGACTCAAACGTAAGTACATATAAATATGAGGTCTATGTTAAAGAAAAACACACGCAAAGCACCTATAATGGAACACCTCTGTATAACCCTTACGTTCCAGGACTACCTTTAACATATCATTCGGGCTATGAATATTTCGCTTTTTCTTCAGATAGAAGTGAAATGATAATTTGGACTACAGGTATAAATGACAATACACCGAAAAATAAAAAATACTATAAATTAGTAAAAATAGAAGATATAGTTCCAAAAGAGGAACCTGCTAATTATGATTTTCTAAGATAAAGCATCGAGAATATTAATGCATTTTTTTGTAAATTGTGATTTTTAATCATTAAAAGTTGATACTGACACAAATAAGGTAGTATTATTATAAAAAAGAAATTTTTGATTGCGTTAACTGCAATTGCACTAACAATAGTTATTGTTTTTGCATCAGGTTCATTTTCAACTCAAACAAATGACACTCATTCTGTTTGTCAAGGTAAAAATTGCAGAGCCACAATTGGAGGCGACTGTTCAGTATTTAAAGCTTTAGGTACTATCGGCTCATATCAATTTATTTGTAAAGGGTGTGGTCATGACAAAAAATATCATTAATGATATATAAATAATTTATATATTTTACACATAGAGAATGTTACTATACCACGAAGGTACAGTAACATTCTTTTTTTATGAAACAACTTTTCTGTAAGAATACCAACAGAAATAAAAAAAGCGACAGAGTTTTCTGTCGCTTTATGGTGATCGAGCTGGGATTCGAACCCAGGACCCACAGCTTAGAAGGCTGTTGCTCTATCCAGCTGAGCTACCCGACCGACCTTATATGCTTATGCCTTATTGGCATTTGCGGTGCAAAGATAGCAATTTTATGCTAATATACCATAGATAAATGTAATTATTTTATTTTTTTATTTCAACTTATAAAAAACAAGAACCGAGATTGATAAAATATCAATCTCGGTTTTAATATATTATCTTTTAGATTTATCCTAAGTAATCTTCCGGCTCCTCGCCTATCATTACTCGAAGTGTATTTTTCATCTTAACGAATTGTGCAAATAGGTCGTGTAATGGTTCGCTTTCGGGAGTGTGCATTGGACTCTTGAAATAGAATGACAACCATGTTTGTATGCCTTTAAATCCTGCTCGTTGTGCTAAATCGGTTAAGATTATAAGGTCTAACATTAATGGTGCTGCAAGGATTGAGTCGCGACATAGGAAATCTACTTTCAACTGCATTGGGTATCCCATCCATCCTACTATATCAATGTTATCCCATCCCTCTTTGTTGTCTTTGCGTGGGGGATAGTAGTTGATGCGTACTTTGTGATAGATGTTTGAGTATAACTCAGGATATTTTTCAGCATTTAATATGGTGTCTATTACTGATAGTTTGCTCACCTCTTTGGTTTTGAATGATGCGGGATCGTCGAGTACTTCACCATCGCGGTTACCTAATATGTTGGTTGAGAACCATCCGTCTAATCCTAACATACGTGTTTTTAGCATCGGAGCAAGTACGGTCTTCATCATTGTTTGTCCTGTTTTGAAGTCTTTTCCGCAGATGGGAACATTCTTCTCATCGGCTAATTGCCATATTGCCGGCATATCGACTGTTAGTGCTGGTGCTCCGTTTATGAAGGGTACGCCTGATGATACTGCAGCATAGGCATATATCATTGAGGGTGATATCTCAGGACTATTGTTTTTCATAGCCTCCTCAAAGGCTGCTACCGATTTGTGTGCTTCGCCCATAGGGATATATACTTCAGTGCTGGCTGCCCATATCATTACCAATCGCGAACAGTTATTTTTTGTTTTAAACTCTTCGATATCGGCTTTTACTTGTTGCATTGCATCGTATTTTGTCGCTGCCTCTTTTACCCATGTTCCGTGTAATCGGGTTACATACTCTTGATAAAAGACTGCTTTCATGGGACGTATGGCTTGTAACTCCTCTTTTACCTTATTTATGTCTTTTTCTGTTAATACTTCGGCATGTAGTGCTGCTGCATATACGTCTTCTTCAAAGATATCCCAGCCTCCGATTACTAAATCGTTAAGATCAGCCAAGGGTACTACGTCTTTTATTTTTGGCTCACGTTTGTTGGTTCCTTTCCCTAATTCAATGTGTGCCATTTGAGTTAATGAGCCTATGGGGGTTGTTAATCCTTTTCGTGCTGCTAATGTTCCAACAACAAATGTTGAGGATACTGCTCCTCCTATTCCTACTACTAATACACCAAGTTTTCCTTCGGCTTTTTGTATTTCCATTTCTATTTTGTTTTTAGAAGTTGTTTGCTAACTATTGACAAAGGTATTAATTCTATTTATTTTAAAAAAGAGGTTGAGCTATTAAAAAATGGTTTTATTGGTTTTTATTTTCTCTTTTTTTTGACTCGCTGGATTTTTCTTATCTTCCCTCTTCCTGTTTTATACCTCTTTTATTATATGTAATAACTCACTAAGGGTATAAATTGTTCGATTGTACTCAATTTTTTCCTCTTTTCCTTGCCAACTTTCGCCTTTTAACCATATTGCTTGGCATCTTGCTTCGAGGGCGGGTTGTATATCTTTTGAGTAGCTATCGCCTATTACGACAACCTCTTCGGGTTGCATTTTAAGGGCTTCTACTCCCAATTTGAATATCTGTGGTGAAGGTTTGCGTACTCCTACTACTGCAGACTCTACGATTGAGGTGAAATAGCTATCTATTCCGTACTCTTTTAATACGGTTGTTATGTTTCCATAAAAATTGGAGACCAATACCATTGGGTAGGTTTTACTCAACTCGTTTAGTATTGGTTCGTTCTGCTTTACTTGTGTTCGAGCTACATTATCACAATATTCGGCTATCTGCTTTGTATAAGCCCCTCGTTGGGTAGGTTGGAATGTTATTTTTTGTTCTTGTAGGTTATCAAACTCCAACTCTACCTTTTTGTATAGTAAATCGTAAAATGTATGGGTGGGTTGTATGTGTGGGTGTCGAGCCAATTCTCTCTCGGCATATACGTATGCTTCAAGAAATTGTTCTTTTGTTATGGGTACTCGGCTATTCTCGTATGCTTCCCATAATACTTCACTCCAATGGCGAGCCGAGGTATCGAGTGTTCCTCCGTAATCGAATATTATTCCCTTTATCATTCTGCTTTGTCTAATAATGCATTGAAGCGTTTACATACTTTCTCATATTTTACTATCATATATATGAGCAATATATTCATTACTGTTATATCAAATAGATAGTATATCCATTCTTTATCAACTATTAATGCTATGAATAGTACGGCTACTCGTGTATTAAAGGTTAGTATGTTGGTGTATTTTAGTAGTGGGCGACTCATTTGTCGATATTCCGCAGCTAATGACTCTGGCACATCGCTATTGGGATAGAGTGTATTTATTCGTCTCCTCATTGCTCGCATCTGTGGCGAAAAGAATTGCTGTGATGCTGTGTGATTTATATAGAACATCATCACTATTTTTTGGAACCAATTCTTTTTCCACGATAGTTTTGCGTCTTCGGCTTTTAGATTTTCTACCTCCTCTAATTCACTTTTTGCTCTTCCGTTTACAAAGAAGAGGTGTAATGTGCGATAGCAATCGGCTATTTGTGCCTGAAGTATATGACAATATCCTGCAGCGATACCTAATGGATATACTATCCACCATGCTACTCCATCAAAATCGCGAAGTCTCCAACCCAAGGCAAAGTATATTATTATAAACCATACATCCCCACAAGCTCCGTCAAGAATTCTTCCCAATCGTGAGTATTGCCCTGTCATTCGTGCCAACTGCCCGTCGGCACTATCAAAACTATTAGCCCATACTAACAGAAACATTCCTATTAACGATAGTACTATGTTGTTGTAATAGAATAATACTCCTGCTGTTGCTCCTATAAATATTGCAGCAATTGTTACTGCATTGGGGGTTATATGTAGTTTTCGGAATAGAAGTGCCCAAGCATATCCTATCTTTCGATAAAATATTAAATCGAACCACTCCTCTGTATCTGCCGATTTTAGTGTATCTTTTAGTGTTACTTTTCTTTGCTCCATTTTATTGTCTCTTTTTTTATCATCTCCGCTATTGCCACGCTTGCCTCTTCGACACAGGTAGAGAAACTTGGCCAATCGTTAAAGTCTATTATATAGGGTTCTCCCGTAGGGGTGATTATGCAGTCTCCTCCAAATATTTTTATTCCTGTTACCTCTGCTGCTCTTTGTGATATCTGCAATAGGTATTCGCGATTAAAGGGTATTGATTTTACTGTGTCATTATGCTCTTCATACCCAAACTTACTGTGTTGGTCTATTGTTGGATATGTAGTGTGTATGAAACTACTGCCTTCTACTGAATAGAATTTTACTAAATCGCCCGATAGGTGTTGAGACACAACAACCTCCTCCTCGCCTCGAAGGTTGAACTGATGTAGTATCTCTGTTAGCTCTTCGTGTGTTGATATGTAACAAATATCCTCTTTTTTTGTTGTGGGTGCATCGGGTAGTTTTATCCAACATGGTAGCAGTATTTTTATTTCACTGCTACTTGATGTTGTTTTTACTATTTGAGTTGGAGGTATGGGTATTCCGTTTTGTGTAAATAGTGTGTAGAGATTTCTCCTTGTACAGTTTTTTATTGCTTGTGGTGTGTTTATTACCAATACTCCTCCTTCGGCAAGTATCTGCATCTTTTTTAGTGCCTCTTTGGTTCGGCACATATTTATTATTATATATCCACCTGTTATTTCTGCTGATGCAAATTGCTCTTCGGTTATTGATACAATTTCATAGCCCTCTCTTTTTAATGTTTCAATAACCTTATTCATGATTTTGGTATCGGCTATTGATAGGTTTGGAGAGTGTTGTTGCGAACGATATATGGCTATGATTTTATGTTTCATCTATTATTTTTGTTCTCTTTTATAAATTGTTCTGCTTTTGCGATATCTGTTGCGTGATCGATATCAATAACTTTTGAGAATGGAACTGCTTGTAATTTTAACCCTGCTTCAATTAATGCTCGTTGGTAGTTTCTCATTCGACTTATCCCATTTTTTATGCAATCGTTAAGGACCTCTAAGGCTGGGGCTGTTAGTGCATATATCCCCCCTGACACATATTTTATTCCTTCAGAATAGGTGTCATGAAATCCTGTTATGTTAAGTTTATTATCTGTCGAGACATACAGGGGTTTTTCATCATCGATATAATCAGTAACAACCATAGATCCCTCATAGTTAAGTGAGGTCTCAAACTCTGCGATGAATGTTTTAAATTCATCTTCGTTAAAAATGGTATCTATTGTTGTTAAACAGAACTTATTTTTGAGATATGGAGATAGTTCATAAAAACTATGCATTGAACTGGGTGTGCTTTTGTTTACGATGTTTAGCTTTGCTTTGGTTTTTAATTTTGACACATGCTCTATCAACATCGGCATATTACTATTTAATATTATTGATATTGACTCGGCATTATTTTGCTCAAATATTCTTATAAGTCTGTTTATCAAAGGTTCTCCTCCTATTTCAACCAGAGGTTTTGGGATAGAAATACCCTCGCCGGATAATCGAGATCCTTCTCCGGCTGCAATTATGGCATAGTGCATTTTTTTTGATTATTCGTTTTCTTGCATCAAGTTTACGGCTTCGTCTTTTCCACTCTTATCGACATATTGTTTTCGTAGTGGATTTGCTGTCATCTCTGCGTACATTTCGCGATTGTTATATACATCTATTGCTGTGTATATTGCTTGACGCATTGAGTTTGCCGATGCTTTGCTTTTTCCTGCTATGTCGTATGCGGTTCCGTGATCGGGAGAGGTTCTTACATAGGCTAATCCTGCGGTATAGTTTACTCCGTCGTCCATTGATATAGCTTTGAATGGGGCTAATCCTTGATCGTGATACATGGCTAATACTCCGTCAAAGTTTTTATATAGTCCTGCTCCAAAGAATCCATCAGATGGATATGGACCGAAACATACTATTCCACTATTATAAGCCTCCTCTATTGCAGGTATTATTATATCTTTCTCCTCACTTCCTATCAAACCATTATCCCCAGCATGTGGGTTTAATGACAATACTGCTATTCGGGGACAATCTAATCTGAAGTCTTTTATTAGCGAGTCGTTAAAGATACTTAATTTATTGATTATAAGCTCTTTTGTTATTTTATTTGGCAACTCTTTTATTGGTTCGTGAGTTGTTACTAATGCTACTTTTAATGTTTCGTTCATCAAAATCATTAAAGGCTCATTATCTCCGCCAAATCTGTTTTGAAGATACTCGGTATGTCCCGAAAATTTAAAGTCGTTTCCTTGTATTGCATTTTTGTTTATGGGTGCTGTTACAAGAACATCTACCTTTCCCTCTTTTAGGTCTTTTACTGCTATTTCTAATGCTTTGAGAGATGCTTCTCCTGCAACAAGTGAAGGTTTACCTATCTCAACTTTTAATTCATCTTCGAAGCAATTTATAAAATTTACTCTGTCGGGTAGTATATTATCTGCCGATACTACTATATTGAATTGTAAATTAGGTACATCTAAAACTTTTTTGTAATAACCCGATACTTTTGCAGCTCCATACACCACCGGCGTACATATCTCTGTCATTCGTTGGTCTGACAACGCTTTGATTATCACTTCATAACCTACTCCGTTTATATCACCATGGGTTATTGCCACTCGTAATTTATTTTGTTTCATATCGTGTTGTACTTTAATTTGATTGCTAATTTACAAAATTTCTAAATATATAGAGATATTTGTTTAAGTTTTAAACACTTTATTTCTCTTTTTGAGACGCTAACATTCCACATGCTGCTGATACATCTTCTCCTCTTGATGCTCGGATTGTTGCGGTTACTCCTCTATTGTTTAATTCATCACGGAATACTTCAATTGTTTCATCAGACGAGCTTTGAAATGGTACGCCAGGTATTGCATGGTAACGAATTAAATTCATTCTGCAATCTATTCCTTTTAATAGTTCTGATAGTTTAATGGCATCTTCCCTACTATCGTTTACTCCTCGTAACATTATGTATTCGAATGATAGGCGTCGTTGATGCGAGAAATCATATTCGCGTAACATTGCTATCATATCGATTATTGGGAATGCCTTCTCGGCTGGCATATATTTTACTCTTCTTCCGTCGGGAGCATGCAAACTTATTGCCAAATGGCATTTGCTCTCGTCCAAGAAACGTTTTAACCCTTTTCTTATCCCTACTGTTGATAGAGTTATTCGCTTGGGACTCCATGCCATTCCCCATGACGATGTTAGTATTTCTATTACCTTTAACACCGAATCAAGGTTATCTGTTGGCTCTCCCATACCCATAAATACTATGTTTGTTAGCTTTGAACTATGTGGTACGGATAGTATCTGATTCATTATCTCGGCAGATGTAAGATTTCGTTGAAAGCCTTGTTTACCTGTCATACAAAAAAGACAATTCATTTTACATCCAACCTGAGATGATACACATAGTGTTGCTCTCTCTTTATCAGGGATATAAACGGTTTCAATGGTATAGCCATCGTGTAAGCGAAAGAGGTATTTTTCTGTTCCATCAGACGATACTACTTGATGTACTGGACTCTCTAATCCCATACAACACTCCTCCTCCAACTTATCTCTATTTCGCTTTGAGATGTTGGTCATGTCAGATATTTCAGTTATTCGCTTTTCATATAGCCACTCTGTTATCTGCTTTCCTGTAAAAGATGCCATACCTAACTCTTGTGATAACTCTTTTAGCTCAGATAGAGTTCTACCCACCAATTCTCTTTTTTGCATATCTTTTGTTTTTATACGATAAGAGGACGGTTTCAATTATAGTTGAAATCGCCCTCTTGTTTTTTTATTGGAATTTTATTTTAAGGACAATATTCTCAAAATATTTTCCAAAATATTTAACTTTATATTGTTATTAATATAAAATTGTTCTGTTATCCTCTATCTCAGATATCTCCTCAATTAATTTATTTGAACCACTCATGATGATTCTGTATGACTCTTGCATTACTGAAGACATCTCTTTTTCTTTATTATATGCCGACTCTGGATTAGTTACATTGGTTACTTGATACAAGTAAACCTCATTAATTCCTGCAACAGGTTTTTGTAGCTCTCCAACTTTTGCTGATTGTGCTTGTCCTACCAATTTAGGATCTGCATTAGATTGTGCATACATTGAATTTTTGAATGCTACTGACTCTACAGTATTTATTGTTGCTCCTAATGCCTCTGCAGCAGCCTCTAAAGAGTCAAAGCCTTTGAATACTTCAGCAATTTTTGCAGCTTTCTTCTCGCGAATCAATTGATCTTTCAAGAATGGTTCTACC
>JAZONU010000152.1:0-4393 GCA_045654605.1 Candidatus Caccoplasma sp.
CCATAATACCAGCAGGAGTAGCTGAAACGAAGCAAGGTAAGCCAATTGACATTCTGCCGACGTTTATTGGGTGGAAACCATCAACATCTTTACGATAGTCAATAGCTTCTATTACGCGTTGTTCAGATATGTGTTTTGGTAATGGAAGTTGAACAATAAAACCGTCAACATCATCATCGTTATTCAAACGCTCAACCTCTTTAAGAAGTTGCTCTTCAGTAATATCGTCTTCAAAACGAATAAGAGTTGATTTGAAACCACATTCTCCACAAGCTTTAACTTTGTGAGCAACGTATGTTTCGCTACCGCCATCGTGTCCAACAAGAATTGCTGCAAGGTGAGGAGTTTTTCCTCCGGCTTTAACAATCTCTTCAACCTCTTTGGCTATCTCTTTTTTTATTTCGGCTGCTACGGCCTTACCATCAATAAGTTGCATTATTATCTTTTTTTAATGTTACGCATTGCCTGCATTGGGTTCTTACTAATTTTGTGCATCATTTTGCGAGTAGTTTCAAATTGCTTCAAAACTCTGTTAACCTCTTGAATGGGAACACCACTACCTTTTGCAATTCTTTGGCGACGGCTGCTATTAATTAAATCAGGGTTACTTCTCTCTTTTGGAGTCATAGAACCTATCATGGCCTCAATGCTTTTGAAAGCATCATCTTTAATATCAACATCTTTAATGGCTTTACCAACACCGGGAATCATAGAGGCAAGGTCTTTAAGATTACCCATTTTTTTAATTTGTTGTATTTGAGAAAGGAAGTCGTTGAAATCAAATTTGTTTTTAGCAATTTTCTTTTGAATTCTACGAGCCTCTTCTTCGTCATATTGTTCTTGAGCTCTCTCAACGAAAGATACAATATCTCCCATTCCCAATATACGATCAGCCATACGTTCGGGATGGAAAACATCAAGAGCCTCCATTTTTTCTCCTGTACCAACAAATTTAATTGGTTTGCTAACAACTGTTCTGATAGATAGAGCCGCACCACCGCGAGTATCACCGTCAAGTTTTGTAAGAACAACACCGGAGAAGTCAAGTCTATCATTAAACTCTTTAGCAGTGTTAACAGCATCTTGACCAGTCATTGAGTCAACAACGAATAATATTTCATTGGGATTGATGCCTCTTTTTATTGCAGCAATCTCATTCATCATCTCTTCGTCAACTGCCAAGCGACCTGCAGTATCGACAATAACAATATCATTGTTGTTACGTTTAGCTTGAGAGATAGCGTTTTGTGCAATAGCAACAGGATTTTTATTACCCTCTTCGCTATATACGGGAACACCAATTTGTTCTCCTAAAACTTTAAGTTGTTCTATTGCGGCAGGGCGATAAACATCACAAGCAACCAAAAGAGGTCTTTTGCTCTTTTTGGTTTTAAGCATATTGGCAAGTTTACCTGAGAAAGTTGTTTTACCCGAACCTTGCAGACCTGCCATAAGAATAACCGCAGGATTACCAGAAACATTAAAATCAGCAGCAGTGCCACCCATAAGTTCTGCAAGTTCATCATGAACAAGCTTAATCATAAGTTGTCCTGGTTTTACCGCAGTAAGGACGTTCATTCCTAAAGCCTTCTCTTTTACTTTGTCAGTAAATTGTTTAGCCACTTTAAAGTTTACGTCGGCATCCAAAAGGGCTTTACGAACATCTTTTAATGTTTCGGCTACGTTTATTTCGGTAATTTTACCCTCTCCTTTTAATATCTTAAAAGATCTCTCTAAACGTTCACTTAAATTTTCAAACATATAATAATCAGTTAAATTGTAAATACTAGATATTTATAAAATAGCAAAAAGGGTTTAGCCCCTTTTTGTTAATGATTTAATTTTAGTAGAATAAAATTAAATTTTATTTGTTTTGGCTTCAGGGAATATAACTTTAGGTTTAAAATCCATAGCCTCTTCTTGGTTAATCATAGCGTATGCCATAATAATAACAACATCGCCAGGTTGTACAAGTCGGGCAGCTGCACCATTCAAACAAACAACGCCAGAGTTTTTTTCTCCTTTAATGACGTATGTTGAAAATCTTGCACCATTGTTGTTGTTAACTATATGAACACGTTCGTTCTCTATAATTCCGGCTGCGTTCATTAAAGCCTCGTCAATAGTAATACTACCGATGTAGTTCAAGTTAGCCTCTGTAACGGTAGCTCTGTGAATTTTAGATTTAAGAATTTCTATTAACATTCCTAATTTATTTTACGCAATAAGTAATATTATCAATGAGTCTTATTTCTCCACAAAAAGTTGCAATACATCCAACTGCTCTGTTTGTACTATTCCAATCGGTTATTGGTTGTAAGCTTTCTGCATCAACAATCTCGTAGTATTCAACTTTAAATTCGGGAACAGCATTCAGAGTATCGATAACAAAATTAATAGTCTCTTTAACGCTGTGATTTTGTGCAAAGTTATAACTTTTAGAAAGAGTTTCCCATATTTTGGGGGCATTTTTTCTCTGATTTTCTGTTAATCTGCGATTACGACTGCTCATCGCCAAACCATCGTTTTCTCTTACAATAGGAACATCAATAATTTCAACTCCGGTTTTAATCTGTTTTTCCATTGCTCTGATAACAGCAATTTGTTGAAAATCTTTCTCTCCAAAGTAAGCCTTGTCAGGTTCAACAGCGTAAAATAATTTGCTTACAATCTGTGCTACGCCATTAAAGTGTCCTGGACGGAATTTACCCTCCATTACCTCTGCAACACCACCCAATTCGAAAATACGATTATCCTCTTCAGGATACATCTCTTCAACTTCGGGAGCAAAAACAATATCACAACCAACATTTTCAAGTAATTTGCAGTCCTCTTTTGGAGTCCTAGGATAGTGTTTCAAATCGTTTTTGTCGTTAAATTGAGTGGGGTTTACAAAAATAGAAACAACACAACACCCATTATCTTGTAAGCATTTTTTTACCAAAGAAATATGCCCATCATGTAGAGCTCCCATTGTAGGAACTAGGCCTATACTTTTACCATTATTTCGATATTCCGAGATAACTTTTTTAAGTTCATCTATCTTAGCAATAACTCTCATTGCATCCATTATTAAAAACTATGCAAAATTAAGCAAATAAAAACATTAAAAATAATTTTATGCTAAAATATTACAGCCATTTATGTAAAATATGTAAAAAACAAAAATAAAGATTGTTTATTCGCTAAAATAAAGTTGATTTTAAAGAATTTTAGAAATAAAACGTCCATAAATTTGGTGATTTCGCCAAAAAAAAGTATTATCTTTGCAGTGCGAAAATTTAAGACAATTTTTTAATCGAAAAAATAAAAGAAAACAGCATAATGGAGAAAAGAAGAGTACTAATAGTAGCACAGGAAGTATATCCCTATTTATCTTTATCGGAGATGTCAGAGCAAACTCGTGATTTGTTATTGAAATTACAAGAGAAAGGATGCGAACCTCGTACTTTTATGCCTCGTTATGGGGTTGTTAATGAACGTCGAAATCAGTTGCATGAAGTGCAACGATTGTCTGGTGTAAACATAATAATAGATGATACAGATCACCCGTTAATAATAAAAGTGGCATCAATGCCATCAACACGCCTACAAGTATTCTTTTTAGTAAATGAAGACTATTTCTTGCAGAGAGGAGTGATGTGTGATGAAAAAGGAGTAGAGTATTCAGATAATGACGAGAGAGCAATATTTGTTGCTCGAGGAGTTATAGAAACTGTCCGTAAAATGGGTTGGGTTCCAGATGTAATACACTGTCATGGAAGTTTAACAGCACTAACTCCGTTATATTTGAAGAAAAATTATAGCGATGATCCAATATATCGTGATACAAAAATAGTCTATTCAGATTATGCTAATGAGTTTACAACTCCTTGGGATAGTAAATTGTTAGAGAAAATCGCTATGGACGGAATAGATGTTTCTGATTTGGGAGTAGAGGCTAATACTGAGTTTACTCATAACGAAGTCTTAAAATTGGCAACACAATTCTCAGATGCAGTAGCATCAGCATCAGAAAAATCAGATGCTTCTATAGCAGAATATGCAAAAAGTTTGGATAAAATTTATTTGCCATACCAGAAAGAGGGTATGATAGATGCGTACTGTGATTTGTACGATCAGATTTCTCTCTAAAAAATAACGTTATGAGAAAATTATTATATCTAATAGTATTGACTATCACAGTTTTCGTGGCTTCGTGTCATGAAAATAATGAAGAGATAGGTGCATCATTAGATTTAACAGATATAGAAATACATTCCGATTCATCGTTGCATTTTACAACGGAGTCGGATTCTTTATATCCTGTTTTAGTTAATTATGCTGTAAATAGAGCTCAATATCACATGTTGGGAAACATAAAAATACCCAAATTTGGAGAGATAAAGAGTGA
>JAZONU010000153.1:0-1800 GCA_045654605.1 Candidatus Caccoplasma sp.
TGGAGTGGTGGAGGTAGCCAGACTTTGAACTGTATGTTCCGTTATCCTGAGGTATTTAAGGCAGGAATTGCAATTGCTTTTGTTGCAGATCAAAGAACTTACGATAATATCTATCAGGAGCGTTATATGAATACTCCTCAAAACAATCCGGAGGGTTACAAGAAGGGATCTCCAATCAGCCATGCAGCAGGATTGAAGGGTGAGTTGCTAATGATTCACGGAACAGGTGATGATAACGTGCACTATCAGAATATGGAGCTTATGGCAAACGAGCTTATCCGTTTAGGTAAGACCTTCTACCAAATTAGCTATCCAATGCGTTCACACTCAATCTCTGAGCGTGCCAACACAACTTACCACTTGCGTAAGAGCATGTTGAAGTTCTGGAAGGAGAAGTTGTAATAGTACCTTCTACTTTGCAGAGTAATAGACCAGAATAATGTCGCCATCTTTGAGTTTGTCAGAGGTGGCGATATTTGTTAGATATGGGCGATAAAGCTCTATATCCTGATCAATTATACTGTGAACAGAGATCATTGTATTGTCGAATTGATTTGGTTGTGGTTTGAATTTGATATCAGTTGTTGGTAAAACCTTTCCGAATTTGGTCTCTCCGGTTTTCAAATTATGGGTAATGGTATATAATGTCTTTTCTTCTGTAGCCTCGGTGTTTACAGATATTGAATTGAAATCTTCCGATATGACAATCGGACTCTAAATACACCCCATTTCAACGATAAGAGTTAAAATATCTCCAACAATGTATCGGCTTGTAGGGATAGCTGCAGGCGACTCATTAATTTTCTGGATAAACTCGTATCTTAATGTACTTGGCATATTATCGCTGCCAAAATCAAACTCCAATACTTTTGCTAAGGTATCGTTCTCTATTTTAAACAACTCTCTTGAATAGAGCGGCGATATGTAGATTTCGTTATTATATGTGAAGAGATTGTTGGCATCTTTCTCAACGATAGGAAAACCGTTAGGACTTTCTTTATCTCGGATAAACCATTGTTGGATGGTGTCGTTTTGAAAATCTATTTTTACAATATCGGCATCACCCTCCTCAAATGTAGGATTGTTATAATATATGCCGTCGCTATCTATCTTTAGAATGTACTTGCCACAAATATTTAATTCTCCTATACTATTTAAATCTTCATCGTAGATCCATGTTTTTTGTTTGTTTGGGTCGCAAATGTATAATTTGTTGTCATGGCATTTGATGTCTGTAATGTATCCGTATTCATCACCGGCACGTCCTATTTTATTAACACTTCTGATATACTCTCCGCTTTGTCGGTTAAATTGGAATATCGTACATGTTTTGAATTCTACTACATAAATATATTTATCAGAGTAATCTACATGGGCAACCTGGCCAATGAAGATGGAGTCGTTGGGAAATTTCAATAGTTGCATCTCTGCCTTTAGTCCCAACTCATCAAGTGTAATATCGTCAGCCTTTGACAAATCTATTTTAATTGCGCCGGGATTTGAAGTTGAGCAGCCGGCAAAGAGTGCTATTGTGATAAGGAGTGTAGTAAATATTAGTTGTTTCATAGCAATCTGTTTTTTGCAAATGTATAGTTTTATAGTTGGATTATCGCTTTGGTTGTTATTTTTTTTTTTTTTTTTTTTTTTTGTTGTAGTGTCAAAATGTCCGAAAATATGTCAAAATGGCGCAAAAGATAACTTGGAATAGAGTTTGTATCGTATAGAGTGAAGGTGAGAACTTTAGAAAAGCAATTATTGAATATGAATACAAACAACTACACAATTAAGTCGCAAGAGGCA
>JAZONU010000154.1:0-4605 GCA_045654605.1 Candidatus Caccoplasma sp.
ACTAAAAGCCCGTGTTGATATAACACGAGCATTCTAACTATTATCCTATCTTTTCTTATAGTCGCCAAACTTTATGAGCAGAAGAATAAATGCTAAAAATGCTTTTTTCTATATGTCTTAAAATGTGCGTATCAACTATACGCTAATTTTTCATAGGCAAATTATATTTTATTAGTAATATGTTTGTGGTGTCCTTTTTATACAGGAACATAATCTATATACAAAGCTATTAAAAAAGTTTTAAATAACAAATCCTTTTTTTCCTTTCAGGCATTACGTTCCCTTTTAGACTAAATCTCTAACAACTAAAACTAACGACTAACAACTCTTCTTTGCCTCTTCAAATTTTTGACGCATAGTAGGGTTGTTCTTTGTCAGTTTTTTAATGCTCAAATCTTGAGCCTTGTCATTAGCCAAACGCAAATTGTTTTCTGAACCTATAAGAGCCTCCTTTATCTTTTGAAGGTGAGCAATCGATTTGTCAATCTCTTGAATGGCAGTATTGAATTTTTCAGAAGCCAATCTGTAATTCTTTCCAAACTTTTCTTGAAAATCCAATAGAGAGTTTTCAAAGTTTGTAACATCAACCTCTTTACTCTTTGCCAATGCTAACTCTTTTTTATACTCCAAACTCTTCTTTGATGTTTGAACAAGCAGGGTTATTATTGGTATGAAAAATTGAGGTCTTATAACATACATTTTAGGGTAGCGATGCGATACATCTACTATTCCTCCATTGTATAATTCATTGTCTTGCTCCAACAACGAAACCAATACAGCATATTCGCAACCTTTTTTGTTTCGGTCATCGTTAAGTTTTTTCAAGAAGTCTTCGTTCTTGTGTTTAGTGCTTGTTGTATCCATTTCGTTTTTCATTTCAAACATGATAGATACATATTCAATATCATCTTCCGAATCCCTAAAAATAAAATCCCCTTTACTTCCGCCACTTGCATCATTATCCTTTTCAAAATATGCATTTGGCATTATG
This sequence comes from Candidatus Caccoplasma sp., assembly GCA_045654605.1. Taxonomy (GTDB): domain Bacteria; phylum Bacteroidota; class Bacteroidia; order Bacteroidales; family G3-4614; genus Caccoplasma_A. The sequence goes on from JAZONU010000154.1 coordinate 992, forward strand.
GGGCGTAGCATCTGGTTGAAGAGAGTAGAGCAGTGCATCTCTAATGTTTCACCAACCATTTTGGTACTCATTCTGGTTTTTAGGTCTTTGTAATATTCTATTAAATCATCTTTTGCTTTTAATTCTTCGCTGTGCCTTTTCTCCAATTGAGACTTATTGAGTTCTGCTTGAGCCTTTTCTGTCTCTATAGCAGTTTTAAGGTTATTGATTTTTAAATCTTTTTCTTGTAACTCATCTTTATACTTGTTCTGTTCTTCCATAACAGCAATTCTCAGTTTCGAATCTTGCTGTTCAAGGGCAGAGTTAAGTCTCTCAATCTCCTTGTCTCTCTCTGCCAATGCAAGCGATTTTTCTGACTCCTTTTTACTCTCTAAACTCTCAAGTTTACTCTTTAATTGAGCTATCTCATTATTTTTTGTATTAAGCTCCAGCTCTTTTTTGTTCAGCTGTTTCTCATAGTTCTGTTCTGCTATGTTTTCAGCCAGCTCTTGTTCACTTTTGTGTCGTCTCTCTATTTCTGCAGTTCGTCTCTCTATCTCTGCATCAAATTCTGCATTTTTCACTTGACTTACAATAGAAGCGTAGTCTGCTTCATCAACACTGAATACGCTTCCACAATTGGGGCATTTTAACTCTTTCATATTCTATCTAATATTTCTATCTATACAAAGGTATTAAATAATACAACAAACCGCAAGTCAAAGACCTGCGGTTTATAAAATATTATCTTTTATAGCTTTTATTGTAATGGTGCTTGAGCTTGTGTAGTTTGTGTGGTGTAATTCAATACAAGAGGATGATTAACTTTTTTCTCTGTCAATGCTATCTCTAATACCTCAGAGATGTTGTTCACATAGTGGAATGTCAATCCTTTTAGGTATTCAGGTTGGATTTCGTTAATATCCTTTTTGTTTTGCTCACAAAGAATAATCTCTTTTATTCCAGCTCGTTTAGCTGCAAGTATTTTCTCTTTGATTCCGCCAACTGGCAATACTCGTCCGCGAAGAGTAATCTCTCCTGTCATTGCAAGATTTGCTTTAACCTTGCGTTGAGTGAATGAAGAAGCAATTGATGTTATCATTGTTATACCTGCCGATGGTCCATCTTTAGGTATCGCACCCTCTGGAACGTGAATATGCAAGTTCCATTTCTCAAATACATCTTCGTCAATGCCTAACTCTTCAGCATGTGATTTAATGTATTGTAAAGCAATTACAGCAGACTCTTTCATTACATCACCGAGGTTTCCTGTAAGAGTGAGTTTCTCACCTTTGCCTTTGCATAGGCTCGACTCAATGAATAAAATTTCTCCACCAACTGCAGTCCAAGCCAAACCTGTAACTACACCTGCATATTCGTTGCCTTCGTAAATCTCTTTTGAGTACTCTTTTTCTCCGAGCAATACTTTAAGATCTGCAACAGAAATATTTTTATTATACTCTTCGTTTGCTCCTTTTTTACGTGCAATACGACGCATTATTTTGGCAATTTTCTTGTCCAATTCTCTTACTCCCGATTCGCGAGTGTAACCCTCAACAATGGCCTCCATTGTTTTTTTAGGTATAGAAACATCTCCTTTTTGGAGACCGTGTTCTGACAATTGTTTTGGAACAAGATGGCGACGTCCAATCTCAACCTTTTCTTCCATTATATAGCCAGATACATCAATCAATTCCATACGATCGAGTAGGGGACGATCAATAGTGCTCAGGTTATTAGCTGTTGCTATAAATAATACTTTTGAAAGATCGTAATCTACATCAAGGTAGTTATCGTGGAATGCATTGTTTTGTTCTGGGTCCAATGCTTCCAAAAGTGCAGCAGCAGGGTCTCCTTTGTAGTCGTTTCCAACTTTGTCAATCTCGTCCAAAACGAATACAGGGTTTGAACTTTTAGCCTTTTGTAATCCTTGTATAATACGTCCGGGCATAGCACCAATGTATGTACGACGGTGTCCTCTGATTTCTGCTTCATCGTGCAAACCTCCAAATGACACTCTTACATATTTACGGTTCAAGGCTGTCGCAATTGATTTTCCTAAAGATGTTTTACCAACTCCCGGAGGGCCATACAAGCAGATAATGGGCGATTTCATATCGCCTCGTAATTTTAGTACTGCAAGATGTTCAATAATACGATCTTTAACCTTCTCTAAGCCAAAATGGTCTTTATCCAACTGCTTTTTGGCATTGTCAAGGTTGAAGTTATCTTTTGTATATTCACCCCAAGGCAAGTCAAGGAAATTCTCAACATAGTTATATTGTACCGAGTAATCAGGAGATTGAGGATGGAAACGTTGAAGTTTCTTTATCTCTTTATCAAAAATAGCACGCACCTCTTTGCTCCATTTCTTTTTCTCAGCTCTCTCCAACAGTTCATCAATATCGCTATCAGATGTATCGCCAAGCTCCTCTTGAATGGTTTTTATTTGTTGTTGTAAAAAGTGTTCGCGTTGTTGTTGCGATATATATTGGTGAGTTTTGTTATGGATATCTTTTTTTATCTCCATAAGTTGCAACTCTTTCCCGAGTTCTGTGTATAGCTTAAATCCTCTCTCTTTAACAGAACTTTCTGCCAAAAGAGATTCCTTGCGTTCAGCCTCAAACGGAATATTAGAACACAAGAAATTAATTAGCAAACCGTTGCTACCGTCAATATTGCGTAACGAACTTAATAGTTCTCTTGAAGGTTCACCCAAATATTTAAGATATTCGCTGGTGGTATCTTTTATTGCGTTAATAAGTACTTTAAACTCTTTATCGCGTTTGCTTACACTATAATCCTCCAAAAGAGCAGTCTCTCCTTTGAGATAGGGTTTAGTTTGAGTTATATGCAATAGGCTGAATCGTTGCTTGCCTTGAAGTATAACCGATGTGTTTCCATCGGGAAGTTGAAAAACTTTAACAATCTCGGCAATAACACCTATTGGGTACACATCTTTAAACTCAGGTTCTTCCACATTAGGATTTATTTGGCAAGTAACACCAATATATCTTTTGTTTGCAAAAGCCTCGTCAATAAGAGCAAGAGAAGATTTTCTGCCTACAAGTATAGGCATAGTAACTCCCGGAAATAGAACCATATCTCTTAGTGGAAGAATTGGTAAATCTTCTGTCTGCACGTCAGAGCATGTCATATCAGGATTTCCTTCTACATCAACAATAATAGGAACAAAAGACATTTCGTCTTTATTATTTGAAAAATTACTCATAATTTACAACCTCTTATTCTGTCAAATTGTCATAAATGGCATAATAACTAAAAAATAGTGATTAGTTAAAGCCTCACTATTATAATGCAATAGTTGTGCCAAAGTTACACTTTTATTACAACATAAATTTAGCAATTTATTAAAATAGACTATTTTTGTAATCATATATCTTCTCTTTATCGCAATGTTTAAATTCAAATATTTTACCATAGATGATAGTAATAGTGCAATGAAAGTTGGCACAGATGGCGTTATTCTTGGAGCTTGGGCAACACTTCCTGATAAGGGAGCAAAGCTATTAGATGTAGGTTGTGGCTCAGGAATACTATCATTGATAATGGCACAAAGGTTACAAGGCAAATTGTATGTCGATGCTATTGATATTGATGAAGGGGCGGTAAAA
>JAZONU010000155.1:0-3123 GCA_045654605.1 Candidatus Caccoplasma sp.
TACTGAAAATAAATATAACGATTCAACTGCAGTAAATTTAAATTCCGAAGTTACATCTTCGCAAATATCTGCAGTGCTTTTAAAAAATGGCTATATTAAAGATAAAGGTGATGCTATATTTATATCGGATTTTATAACCAAGAATTTTGATAAGGGGCATACTCTGTCAGCGTTATACGATTTAAATAAACGTGTTTGGCAACTGCCTGCAAAGTTAATCGATTCAATACCCAATACTAATTATTCTAAACAATTAAAAGAGTCTCGCACACAATTGGGTATTAACGACGAATATCTATCGTTGAATCAGAAAGAACTTCCCTCTCAAATAACAATAGAACCTAAAAAGAGTGGTCAAATAAAAGTTTTTGTTAAAGAAGAAATTGAAGATGATGGATTTTTTGCAACTCTATTTAACAAAAAATCAACTCGCCTTTGCGAAGATGTGGTTGTACGTTTGTCTAAACAATATATCGACACATTAAATAATTATGAACCTCAAAGAGAAACAATACAATACCTAAAGACCAATAGTGATGGATATGTAATATTTAAAGGTCTTGATCCGGAATTTTCATATAGCGTATTACCCATAAAAGAGGGGTATGAGTATGGAGCATCAAAAGGAACCATAGGCGGAAATTTATCGTATGCAATTGAACAAAACAGAACAATTGCAGGGGAAAGCAATGAAGATAATACTCTTACATGCTCTTTTATACAAAGTGAACAAAAAATCAGAATTTTTGATATACAAACCTTAAGACAAATTAAAGAAGACAGAACGATTACTATTCGTAAACCTTCTGAATTTCTAACAACAATAACCACCTATACTCTTCTGTTTTTAGCTGCGTGGTGGGGGCTATTCCTATTGGGACGAGTAAGAAAAAGACCAATGGATAATGTAATATTATCCATATTAATGACATTAACAGGAATCTGCCTATTAACTATGTTCTCACTTAATGATCCACTGACAGATAAATTATTAGGTGTGGATATGGCTCAAGGAATAATATCGGGAGTAGTTATAATAGCTTTATTGCATAGTGTAAACTTCAAGAACTTTTATAGAAATCGTTTAAAATTAGAGTTCGATATACCATTAGAATGTTTGAAATGGATATTTAAACCTTTTAAAAATAAAGTATCATATCTTACAAACACTCTTACAAATCGTTCAAAAAATGTACTATCCAAACTAATTGCACTATTATTTATTATAGTCTGTTTGCCAATGTTGTTTTTAGATTTGATAAAAATAACATCATTAAACAATTATATAAGCTTAAAACTCGATAAATTGCCAAAGGGTAGTGGATATCTTTTAATGGCATTATTACTGACTCTCTTATTGTATACACCATTAGGAGTTGCAGTAGGAGGAATGAAAGTAAATTTAAATATAGGAATACTATTTCAACCAAGTGAAATAACAAAGTATCTTATAGTTATTTTTATGGCTGCATATTTTAGTGTTTATGCCAATAAAATAGTCCAATTTTCAGAAAAGGGAAATGCTGCATTGTTCGGAGCAAAAATAAAGATGTTAGCATATATTCTTATAGGATTATCCCTTCTTGTGGGGATATATCTTGTATTGGGAGATATGGGACCTGCTCTTGTCTTATCATTTACATTTATAACTTTATATTCTATAATCAAGTCTAAAATTGAATTGACCAACGAGACATCGCGTAACAAACTTAAAAAGATATTAAGTTGCGATGTAGCTATGTTGATTTATGGAATATTGTCATTTATCCTCTTTCTATTTATTGGAAACATATTTAACGCTTTGGGAATATTCTGTATAGCATGGTTTGTAATATGGATAACAGTAGGTATTGTAAAGAAACAACTATTTGAAACCCCTATAATATTCAATCTTATTATTGCTGCATTCATATTCGGAGCAACTATTTTAAATAAAGTGCCCGGTTTAAGTAGTATAGCAGATCGCTTAGAAAGCAGAACCGAAATGAGTACCAATACATGGGGAACATTACCCATTGCCGGAGAAGTAGCCGATGCCGGAGAAAATACACAAGTGGCAGAAGGGTTGTGGGCATTAGCTTCAGGTGGATTTTGGGGACAAGGAGTAGCCGAAGGTTCTCCATCTTTTATTCCAGCCTTTCATACCGATATGATATTGGAGAGTATAGGAGAACAGATGGGCTTTGTAGGATTATTAATTATAATACTACTCATGGCACTTCTTATACGAAGAACCATTGTTTTGGGATATAGAACGTCGCATCCATTTACGTTTTATCTATGTATGGGAATTGCAATTATAACGGCAATTCAATTTATAATTATTTCACTTGGAAGCACAGGAGTAATTCCATTAACAGGAGTAACAGTACCATTCTTAAGTTACGGAAAAGTAAGTATGATACTGAATCTTGTTGCATTTGGTATAATATTATCTATTGCATCACACACAAATGCCGAGGATAAATCAATAAATAATGAAGTAGAAAAATTAACCAAACAGAATATAGGAAAATACAATTATTCAGTATCTCTTTTAAGTTGGGTGTATTGTATTTTGGCATTTGTTATTTGTCAGGTATTTTCCTATTATCAGGTAATAGACAGAAACGACACATTGGTAAAACCGGTATATGTTAATAATTCAAGAGGAATTCCAACAGTAGAATATAATCCTCGCATAGACCTGATAACAGCGCAAATGCAAACGGGTGATATTTACGACCGAAAAGGAATATTATTAGCTACAAGCAATAGAACTAAATTGAATGAATATAAAAATATATATTCAAAATTAAACTTAAAGTGTGATACATCTAACTATCAAAAACGATATTATCCTTTTGCAGAGCATCTATTCTTTATGTTAGGAGATTGCAATACAGAGCTTTTCCTTAGTTCAGATGCTGATTCAAGATTTCCTAAAGGATATATGGCAGAACACAAACATATGTCAGATTTGCGAGGATTTGATAATAGAAAACGAGATAAGTCAGGAACTCCTATAAAAATTAGTTTATATTCTGACGAATATAGTCCTGATAAATTTCATTCCAATAATTATAGCACAGAATATAAAGGTTTACAAATCAGAGATTATTCGGAGTTGGTACCATATTTGAA
>JAZONU010000156.1:0-5968 GCA_045654605.1 Candidatus Caccoplasma sp.
TTGTACTATTTGTTTCGCTAATCTTCGTAAAAAATGCGATGCTCATAACACAGAATATCGAACTTTTAGTATTCATATTCTTCTTAATCACATTACCAAAAATATCATTTTTATTAATCTCTCCGATAGATTATCTAATAAAGATATTTACAAAAAAACGAAAATATTACTTTACCGTAGCAGCAACAATAATCTCTATTATCGTAATTGTTATATTGCTGTACGGAATGGTGGTAGGCAGGAAAAAGATAATTTGCAATCAAGTAGAAATAAGCTCTCAACAATTACCAAAGAGTTTCGATGGATTTAAAATAGTTCAAATCTCCGATTTGCATCTAAAAAGTTTTTATGGCGATACAGCCTTTATCTCTCGAGTGGTAGAGACTATAAATTCTCTAAATCCCGATATCGTATGCCTGACAGGAGATATAGTATCACTCAAAGCTGATGAACTTTTGCCTTACAAATCACAGCTTTCGAGAATAGAGGCAAAAGAGGGTGTATATTCAGTATTGGGTAATCACGACTATGGCGATTATGTAAAGTGGAGAACACCGGCCGAAAAACAAAAAAACATACAAAATCTCAAGACCTATCAAGCAGAGTTAAGGTGGATAATGTTAAACAATGATAGTAAGCCTATAATTCGAGGGAATGATACTATAATGGTAATAGGAGTAGAGAATTGGGGAAACCCACCATTCCCAAGGTATGGAAATTTAAACGAAGCATACAAAACCCTCACCGATAATAAATACAAAATATTACTATCGCACAATCCTGAACATTGGCAACAAGTGTTCGATGAAACTAATATTAATCTAACACTATCGGGGCACACCCATGCAATGCAATTAAAATTTGATTGTGGCAAGAGTAGCCATTCATTAGCATCTATGCGTGGAGAGTGGTGGAGTGGACTATATCAGAAAAAAGAACAATCTCTATATGTAAACGACGGAATAGGATGCACACTCTTTACGTTCCGCGTTGGTGCATATCCCGAAATTACCTTGATAACACTAAAAAGCAAAAAAAATGAATAAAGCAATAATAGGCATAGGCTCAAATACAACAGATGCAAAGGCGAGAGTAGAGGAGTGTTGCAGAAATATATCTGAAATTTCATCAGAGACAATTTTTTCATCAATATACGAAACCGAAGCAGTAGGCTCACTCCCTCAACCCAACTATCACAATTGTGTGGGAGTTATACGCACCACTACTTCATTCGATGAGTTAAAACAAAAATTCAAAGATATGGAGCGTGAGGCAGGACGTCTACCCGAGCATAAGAGCGAGGGTAAAGTAATAATCGACATAGATGTAGTTGTTTGGAACAGTGAAATTATTCGACCAACCGACCTTGCTCGCTCTTATATGACAATAGGAATGGAGGAGTTGGGCATCACAGCAGAGCAATTTTAGAATTACCTTTAAAATTACTACTTTTGCATATTCTAAAATAAAAATATGAGTAAGTTAATATCACTTATACACCCTGTTTCACGTATGCCCGAGTTTAGGTTTAAAACACCTATTGTGTGGGATATAAACCAAGGCGAACAGTGGGCTATAGTAGGAGCAAATGGGTCGGGAAAATCGCTATTGGCAAATATGATACAAGGTCGCATTGCCTTGCGTGATTTAGACGGAGAGATAAAATATAACTTTACAGAACCACTTTTTGAGGCCGTTCGAACCATAGCTTTCAAAGATATATATAGTATGGTAGATGGCACAACGGCCTACTACCAACAACGATGGCACTCGCAAGATGCCGAGGGTGTCGTAACCGTAAAAGAGGTGTTACAACCCATAGCACCAATCGAAGAGATTGAACAACTCTTTGAGATGCTTTCGCTAACCGACATACTCGATAAAAGTGTAATATTTCTTTCAAGTGGTGAGTTGCGTAAATTTCTATTAATAAAGGTGATATTAACACACCCAAAGTTACTTATTGTCGACAACCCATATATTGGTCTTGATGCAGAATCACGTGAGAGTTTGAATGTAATGTTCTCGGCAATGGCGAAGATAAACGGAATGCAGCTATTGCTTCTTCTTGCAAGTCCATCAGATGTTCCCGAAATTGTAACACACGTAATGCCTGTAAAGGATATGGAGTGCTTGGGAGGAAGAACACGAGAGGAGTTTATGGCAGACACACAACTTCATGAAGAGTTGTTCGGTTGCGTAAACGAAGAACCTGAGTTGCCTCAAAGACTCAGAGAAACATCATCTCACCAAGTAACATTCCGAATGGAAGATGTAAATATAGAGTGTGGTAACCGCACAATACTAAAAAACATCGATTGGGAGGTAAAAAACGGAGAGAAGTGGGCATTGACAGGACCCAATGGCTCAGGAAAAAGCACATTATTGAGTCTTGTATATGCCGACAACCCAAAATCATATTCAAATACATTATATCTCTTTGACCGTAAGCGAGGAACAGGCGAAAGCATTTGGGATATAAAATCACGCATAGGATACGTATCTCCCGAAATGCACCTCTACTTTATGGAAGACATTCCAACCTTGCGAATTGTGGCATCGGGATTTTTCGATTCCATTGGTGTTTTTCGCAAATGCACACCCGAGCAAGAGGCTGTGGCAATGGAGTGGATAAAATGTTTTGGAATAGAGCATATCGCACATCGTTCGTTCTTGACACTATCATCGGGCGAGCAACGATTGGCACTATTGGCAAGAGCCTTTGTAAAAGATCCCGATCTTATAATATTAGATGAACCATTGCATGGATTAGATGTGGCAAACAAACAACGAGCATCAAAAATAATAGAGAGTTTCTGCGACCGACAAGGTAAAACCCTTGTCTATGTAACGCACTATAAAGGCGAAATACCCCAAGCAGTAACAAAAGAGTTTAAACTGATAAAACACCAATAATAAGTGATAAGTTACCTACAAATAGAGAATCTGACCAAGTCGTTTGGAGCAAAAGTGCTATTCGAGAACATATCGTTCGGAGTAGCCGAGAACCAACGCATCGCCATAGTGGCAAAAAACGGAACAGGAAAAACCACACTCCTTAATATAATAGCAGGAGATGAAGATTACGATTCGGGACGAATAACCTTTCGTAGTGGATTGCGAGTAGGCTACTTGTCTCAAACGCCCGACTTCCCCAAAGAGTTGTCGGTGTTAGATGCCTGTATGCGTTCCGACAACGAAATGGCACGCACGGTGGCAGAATACGAGAAAGCGATGCTCAACCCCGAAACAGAAAATCTCGAGGAGGTGTTGGCTAAAATGGATATGCTCAAGGCGTGGGATTATGAATCACGAGTAAAGCAGATTTTGGGGAAACTGAAAATTCACGATTTCGACCAAAAAATAGGCGAGTTATCAGGAGGACAACTAAAACGAGTAGCATTGGCAAACGTATTGATTGGCGAGCCAGACCTTTTGATTTTAGATGAGCCAACCAACCACCTCGACCTTGAAATGGTAGAGTGGTTAGAGGAGTTCTTGAAGCGAGCAGCAGGAGCCTTGCTAATGGTAACGCACGACCGATACTTTTTGGATAGAGTCTGTACCGATATAATAGAGATAGACTCACTTGGGTTGTATCACTATCAAGGCAACTACCAATACTATCTCGATAAACGAGATGAGCGTATGGCGGTGTTCGATGCCGAAACAACCCGTATGAAAAACCTCTATCGCACCGAGTTGGATTGGATGCGACGCCAACCACAGGCACGGGCAACAAAAGCAAAATCACGAATCGACCGCTTCTATGAAATAGAACAACGTGCCAAGATGCGACGCGAGGAGAAGAATGTAAATCTTGCAGTAAAAGCCACCTATTTAGGCTCAAAAATATTTGAAGCAAAATATATCTCAAAATCGTTTGGCGACCTAAAAATCCTCGACCAATTCTACTACAACTTTGCCCGTTACGAGAAGATGGGAATAGTAGGAAAGAACGGAACAGGAAAATCGACCTTCCTGAAAATGCTTTTGGGAATGGTGAAACCCGACAGTGGCACATTTGATATAGGCGAAACCGTATCGTTCGGATACTACAGCCAAGACGGATTGCAATTCGACGAGCAGAAAAAGGTAATAGATGTAGTACGTGATATAGCCGAAGAGATAGATTTAGGCGGAGGCAAAAAAATGTCGGCATCACAATTCCTGCAACACTTCCTCTTTACCCCCGAAACACAATATAACTATGTATATAAGTTAAGCGGAGGAGAAAAACGCCGACTATATCTCTGTACCGTTTTGATGCAAAACCCCAACTTCCTTGTGCTTGACGAGCCGACAAACGACCTCGATATAGCCACAATGAATGTATTGGAAGACTACCTGTGCTCATTCAAGGGGTGCGTAATAGTAGTGTCGCACGATCGCTACTTTATGGACAAGGTGGTAGATCACCTATTGGTATTCAATGGCGATGCCAAGATAAAAGACTTCCCCGGTAACTATACCGACTATCGAGAGTGGCGTGAGTTGGAAGAGGAGGAGCAACGCGAGCAAGCAAAACAGCAAGAAAAAAAGTCAGCACCCAAACCCGCAGTAGAGGAGAAGGAAAAACCACGCAAACTATCATATAAAGAGAAAAAAGAGTTAGAGGCACTCGAAATAGAGATACCACAATTAGAGGAGGAGAAAGCCGACATAGAAACACAACTATCATCAGGTACCTTGTCGGGCGAAGAGATAACCACCCTCTCAAAACGCTACGAAGAGCTGTCAAACCTCATCTACGAAAAAACAATGCGTTGGCTTGAGTTGGAGGAGATTTGAGCTCCTCACCCCCAGCCCCTCTCCGGTAGAGAGGGGAGTAGTAGGGACACAGCACGCTGTGTCCGCAAATAACCTTGTGGCTTTTTTATAACCTCAAATAACCCTAATGACTTTAATGACCCAATTGACCCTAATAAAAAAGAGGAGCTGAATAACTCCTCTTTTAGTATATATTAGTTTCTAATTGCTGTTATCTAAAAACTAACAACTAACAAAGCTGCGATTAAGCAAGAGTAATACTAAATTTATTTAAGTATTACCGAGCGTGAGCAGGTTCGAGAAACACATGTTTCTCAACTAAAAACTAGTATTATCCCTCTTGCTCCAATTTTAGAGTTTGAGTTGGTTGGTCGCAAACTGAAGAAGGACCAAAGTATTGGATAGGACCAGGGTAAACATAGCAAGTATCTTTAGCCCATACGTCGCGTTTTGAAGCGAAGTATTTGAATGGTGCTCCATCAAGTTTAACCAATGCTTTTTGGATAACAGGTTTCATCTCTCCGTGACGACGTTCCATGTTCATCATCATAGTTACAGGGATACCACCTGCAATCCACTCGTCAGCAGGTTTAGTTGTGTTGCGAACTGATGACATATAACCTGTTTTACCTTGACCGATAAGCATTGAAGCGTTGTAACCAAGAGAGTAGCAGTAGTCAGCATCGAAGTTTGAAGGAGCAGCACAACGTCCTTCGTATCCGAAGAAGTGGTGTTGAGCAGAGAATTTACCAACAAATTTGCCCTCTTTTTTCCACTCAGCCAAACGACGAGCAACCATCTCGCTAAGAAGTTTCTCAGTTTCGATAAGAGATACTTGTACGTTTCCGTGAGGGTCGCGGTCCAATGAAAGTTGACGAGCAACACCCTCTGGAAGGCTTGTATATATAGCTGAGTTTTCAGCAGAGATTCTCTCAGCGATGAATTTGATTTGCTCAGCTTGAGGAACTTTAGCAAACTCTTCTCCGTTTGCAGCAAGGAAGTCGTTAAGCTCAGCAATAAGTTTTTTCATTGCAGGGATAAACTCAATTAATCCCTCTGGAATAAGAACTGTACCGAAGTTGTTTCCTTCAGCAGCACGAGCAGCAACGATACCTGCGATGTAATCAACAACATCACCAAGAGTCATTTGTTTAGCCTCAACCTCCTCAGAGATGATACAGATGTTTGGTTGTGTTTG
>JAZONU010000157.1:0-5773 GCA_045654605.1 Candidatus Caccoplasma sp.
ACCCATAAAATCATTATTGATGGAGGCCGTAAAGTCTGTAGGAGATGAGGGAGGATATACCTTTATTATAGATGAAGCTCAAATGTTATATCGAGGAGCAGACTTTGAAGATATAACACCATTTGTAAAGGCAAAATTGGACATAAAATAGAAACAAAATAAGAAAATAAAAAAGAGAATTATGGTAAAAGGCTGTAATTCTCTTTTTTTATTGTAAATTTACTGCACAATATAAAAACATATTAGAGATGGAGATGCAGAGAGGACCAATAGCAGTATTCGATTCAGGCTTTGGAGGCTTGACAATACTAAAAGAGATAGTAAAAGCTATGCCCCAATATGACTATATATATTTGGGTGATAATGCACGAACACCATACGGAACCCGATCATTTGAAACCGTATATGAGTTTACTTTGCAAGCCGTCAAACAGATGTTTAAAATGGGCTCTCCACTTATAATATTGGCTTGTAATACAGCTTCAGCAAAGGCTTTACGTTCAATACAAGTAAGAGATTTACCAAATATTGACGCCACACGACGAGTGTTAGGAGTAATTCGTCCGACAGTTGAAGCTATTGGCGAATTAAGTAAAACAGGTAAAGTTGGAGTATTAGGAACAACCGGAACAATACAATCTCAAACCTACCCATTAGAGGTTAAAAAACTATTTCCTGAAGTAGAGGTCTTCGGGCAAGAGTGTCCTATGTTTGTTCCGTTGGTAGAGAATGCAGAGTATAACTCTCCTGGTGCAGACTACTTTGTAAAGAAATATATTGATGCCCTTATGGCACAATCGCGAGATATTGACACCGTTATATTGGGATGCACACACTATCCTATATTAGAGGATAAGATAAGAGCTGCATTGCCCGAAGGAGTAAACCTTATATTGCAAGGAGAGTTGGTTGCGGAGAGTTTGAAAGATTAGCTTGTTCGCCACCCTGAAATGGAAGAACGATGTACAAAAGGAGGGGAGAGGATATATCTAACAACTGACTCTGTTGAGAAATTTGAAAACACCGCTAAAATCTTTATGAGCGACAAAGTCGCAGCCAATAAAATTACGATTGAGTAATAAAAACGTGGCAATCGCCACGTTTTTAGTTATTAGCTATCAGTTGTTAGCAAGGTTGCTTGAATTAGTCCAATTAGTCCAATTAGTCTAATTAGTCCAATAAAATTAGTCGCCCAAGCGACCTTAATGACCTAATTGACCCTAATGTCTCAAAAAACCAAGCCCCTCTCTACTGGAGAAGGGCTTTGGGTGAGGACAAAACTATATCAACTTTGAAAGGTCTTTCTCTGCTACAAAGTTAAGTTTATTAAGCATAATAATTTCGTGAGCCTTTTCAGCATCCTTTGTGCGGAAAATAAGAATACCCTTATTGCCCAACATAAATGAGTAAAGGTAAGAGATATCGATACCTGCATCGCTGAATAACTTAATAGTATCAGCAGCTTTACCAACCTCGTTTTCCAAAGTGATTGCAAAAACATCTGTTAAGCTCACCTGAATACCTGCTGCTCTTAAAGTCTCGTATGCACGAGTAGGTTCAGAACAGATAATTCTATAAATACCATAGTCTGTAGTGTCAGCAATGGTAGAAGCTATAATTTGAATATTGCCCTCTTTCAAAAGATCGAGAACACGTTGTATAGTTCCTGATTTATTCTCGGCAAAAACCGATAGTTGATGAACAGTCATAATCTATATAGTCAATTAAAAGGTTTTACGAAGATCTTTAACTCTCACAGCTTTACCCTCGCTCTTTGGAAGCGATCCTTTCGATACCAAACGAACGTGAGGAGTAACCAATATCTCATCCTTGATTTGGCGAGTAATCTCTTTAGCAAGAGATTGCAAACGACCATAATCATCGGTAAACATATCGTTCAATTCAACATCAATAGTCATATCATCGTTGCTATCCTTGGTTTCAAGAGTAATTAAGTAGTCTGTACTCAACTCTTTGAATTGAAGAAGAATAGTTTCTATTTGAATAGGGAATATGTTAACACCTTTAAGAATAATCATATCATCGCTACGACCTTTCATTCTGTCGAGACGTTTGTGGTGGCGTCCACAAGGACACTCGCCTGGCAATACTCTGGTTAAGTCGCGAGTACGATAACGCAATAATGGCATAGCCTCGCGGTTAAGAGTTGTAAGAACCAACTCTCCAACCTCGCCTTCTGCAACAGGCTCAAGAGTCTCTGGGTCAACAATCTCAACAATGTAGTAGTCCTCCCAAATGTGCAAACCATTTTGTTCGGTACACTCAAAAGCAACACCGGGGCCACACATCTCACTCATACCAAATGAGTTGTATGCCTTAACACCCAACATCTCTTCAATTCTACGACGTTGCTCCTCACTATGAGGTTCTGCACCAATAACTAAAGTTTTAAGTTTAGTATCCTTACGAGGGTCAATACCCATCTCTTCCATCACCTCATACAAACGAGAAGCGTAGCTTGGAATAGCATGTAATGCAGTTGTGCCAAAGTCTGTGATAAACTTAATTTGGCGTTTTGTATTACCAGCTGCAGCAGGAACAGTAAGCATTCCTAAGTGTTCAGCACCATACTGAAAACCTAAACCTCCTGTAAACATGCCATAGCCCGAAGAGTTTTGGAAAACATCACCTGGACGTAATCCAACCATGTGCAAACATCTTGCAACGGCTTTAGCCCACTCTTGAAGGTCTTTTTCAGTGTGTAGGATTACAGTTGGGTTACCAGTTGTTCCACTTGAAGAGTGTAAACGAGTACACTTCTCTAAGGGCACAGATGCAATACCAAATGGATAAGTATCTCTCAAGTCTTGTTTTGTAGTAAACGGAATTTTTCGAAGATCATCCAAACTCTTAATATCTTCGGGAGTAATATTGTTCTCTTCAAATCGTTTTTTGTAGAAAGGAGAATTCATACAATGTTTAACAGTTGTTTGAAGTCTCTCCAATTGAAGTTTTTCAATTTCAGGACGACTCATCGTCTCCAACTCTTTATGTAAGTACATTGTTATAAAGTTTATATTTAAAGTCAAATTTATTACAAAATTATTAAAACAAAATAATAATTGAAAGAAAAACCAAACAAATTCAATGTTGTTTTTGCAAATCTCTCTTTTTTTGTAATTTTGCAAGAGATATGGCACGAATACTATCAATTGATTACGGAGCAAAACGTACAGGTATAGCAGTAACTGACACCTTGCAGATAATAGCAAACTCGTTAACAACTGTTGCAACAAACGAGTTGATGAAATATCTATCCGACTATTTATCAAAAGAAGATGTAGAAACAGTTGTTGTAGGCTTGCCAAAACAATCCGATAACAGCTTAAGCGAAAATGCGTCGAGAGTAAATGCCTTTGTACGAAAATTCAAAGAGAGATATCCTCAAATGAATGTTGTAATGCATGATGAACGATATACAACAGTATTGGCACATCAGGCAATAATTTCAGGTGGCGTAAAAAAATCGGCACGCCGAGATAAAGGATTAGCCGATAGAGTAAGTGCCGTAATAATATTGCAAAGCTATTTAGAACAGACAAAATACAATAAACTATGATACTACCCATATATCTATACGGAATGCCCGTATTGCGTAAACAAACAGAGGATGTAACTCCCGACTATCCAGAATTGGAGAAACTAATTGCTAATATGTACGAAACTCTCACACAATCTGAGGGTATAGGACTTGCGGCACCACAAGTAGGCTTGCCCTTAAATCTATTGATAATAGATCTTGATCCTATTGCCGATAGTTATCCTGAATACAAAGGACTAAAAAAGACAATGATGAATGTTGTAATTGAGGAGTTGGAGGGAGAAAATATAACACGTCCTGAGGGATGTTTGAGTTTGCCTGGAATTAGCGAATCGGTAACACGCAAAGAGAAGATAAAGGTAAGTTATGTTGATGAAAAATTTGAGCCACACACTGAGTGGTTTGAAGGTTACATTGCACGTGTAATTCAACATGAGCAAGATCACTTAGCAGGGAAATTATTTATTGATCACACATCGCCAATACGAAAACAACTAATAAAAGGAAAACTTGCCAATATTGCCAAAGGTAAAGTATATTGCGACTATCGCACACGTGTAGCTAAGAAGTAGTTGATAGTTATTAGTTGTTAGATGTTAGAAAAACAATGGTTTGCCTCATGGCAAACCATTGTTTTTTTGTAGTTATCTTAGTAACCCTAATTATCCTAATATCCCTATTGACTCTAAGTATATAAAAGCAGCAGGAGCAGCCATAAACACACTATCAAAGCGGTCCATCATACCACCATGTCCTGGAAGTATCTTACCTGAGTCCTTAACTCCATATGTGCGTTTTAGTAGTGATTCGGTTAAATCTCCCATTGTGGCAGAAGCAACCACAATCGCAGCAAAACCAAGCCATTCATATAAGCTCATAGGATTGCCAATGCCTTCAAAAACTTGATTTTCTAATATAGCAAAAACACCCCATGCGGCAAGAAGAGCAAAGCCAAATCCACCAAAAAATCCTTCCCACGATTTTTTTGGAGAGACACGTTCAAACAATCTGTGTTTGCCAAAAGTCATTCCTGTAACAAATGCACCTGTATCATATACCCATATAATAACCAATAAAGCAAATACTAAAACAGGAGAGTATGTCTCTGAAAATATATTATAGTCATTAAGAGCAATAACCCCCAATATACCAATAGGGATAGATATATATAAATGTCCTACAAAAACTTTTGCTGCATAAGTGAATGGGTCTTCTCTTTTGGCATAAAGTTCGTTAATAAATACATACATTATGTATAGTAAAATTGGGGCATAGCTAAATAGGAATGTGATGTAGCTGTATTTATCATCCATTTCAGCCCACGATGTCAAATCTAAATATTTAGCACAAACAAATAATGATATATATATACCTGCTAAAATATGAATAATATATTTAGCTATTGAGAACGATTTATTAAACGATATCTTGTAGAACTCGTACAGCGAAACACCTGTAATTACAGAAAGTAAAGCACATAGCGTTTTTACGTCGAAAGCAATAGCAAAAATAACAACAGCTATAAACAAAACACCTGTAATACTTCTAATAATAACACTTTTCATAAGCTTAATTTTTATCGGTTATATCATTTTCAATCTCTTTCTCAGCCTTCTCTATATCCTCTTCACAACTCTCTTTTAGAACATTCTCTCCAATAAGTTTTCCAGAATCTGCCTTCTCTTTATCGGCAGCTAATCTTTTCTGTTCAGCCTCCATAATCTCTTCGGTACGAGAGCTCCATTTGCGTTTTCCAAAGATTTTTTCAACATCTTCGGTATAGATAACTTCGCGGTCCAATAGAATATCTGTAAGAGCCTTATGTCCTTCAGCCTTCTCTGTAAGAATTTTTTTAGCCCTTTCGTATTGCTCAGAAATAAATCTGCTAACCTCTTTGTCTATAAGTTTCGCAGTCTCTTCGCTATAAGGTTTGGTGAAACCATAACCTTGCCCCGATGAGTCGTAATATGAAATATTAGGTAATTCTGGACTCATTCCAAAATAAGAGACAAGGGCATACGACTGTTTAGTTACACGTTCCAAATCGTTTGCAGCACCTGTTGAAATCTTGCCAAGGAATATCTCTTCGGCAGCTCTACCACCAAGAATAGCACATATTTCGTCTTGAATTTGCTCTAATGTGGTAATCTTACGTTCTTCGGGTAGATACCAAGCAGCACCCAACGCCTTACAAGTCGGATCGTAGCCATG
>JAZONU010000158.1:0-3137 GCA_045654605.1 Candidatus Caccoplasma sp.
GCATACCCCTCAAATACTTAAATCCAACGATTCTCTCAAAGTCGTTAAAACTTTTTTCATATCCTTCAGGCGAAATCAAATCATATCCAGCAGCAACAGCATGGCAAGTATCAATACAAACACCCACACGGCTTTTGTCTTCAACCTTATCTATAATTGCTGCCAAATGTTCAAACTCATAACCAATATTAGAGCCTTGACCGGCAGTATTTTCAATAACAGCAGTAACTCCTACAGTCTTATCCAAAGCAATATTAATACTCTCCGCAATAAGAGCAATACACTCGTCAATGCTAATCTCTTTTAAAGTACTTCCGGGATGAAAGTTTAACAATTTCAACCCCAATTGGCTACAACGTAACATCTCATCATTGAAAGATGTTCTCGATTTCTCCAAAGCCTCTTTGTTTGGATTGCCTAAATTAATAAGATAGCTATCGTGAGGGAGAATAACATCGGCACTATAACCATACTCAATACATCTCTCTTTAAAAAGAGAAATACTCTTTTCAGAAAGAGGAGCCGACAACCATTGTCTTTGGTTTTTAGTAAACAAGGCAAAAGCTGTAGCACCTATATTATGAGCATTAACGGGAGCATTTTCAACCCCTCCGGATGCAGAAACGTGAGCACCAATATATTTAGTCATAAATCAATCAAGTTTAACTTTGCGAAGATACAAAATAAATCATTAGGTTGTTAGTTTTTAGATGTCTGTTTTTAGATGTTTTTTAATATGAGAGCATGATATTAATTTATTACAAAAAGATTTTGGCACTTTTGCCGATAAGTTGTAACTTTGTAAAATATTAAAATGGAATAACTACGTTAAATGAAGAATATTCGCAATTTTTGTATAATTGCCCATATCGACCATGGCAAAAGTACACTTGCCGACCGTTTATTGGAATACACCAACACCGTATCAGGAAAAGACTTACAAAATCAAGTACTTGATGATATGGAATTGGAGCGTGAGAGAGGAATAACAATCAAGAGCCACGCAATACAGATGGAGTATAAAAAAGGAGGAGAGACATACAAGTTAAACCTCATTGACACTCCGGGACACGTCGATTTCTCTTATGAAGTATCACGCTCAATTGCTGCATGCGAAGGAGCATTATTAATAGTAGATGCATCGCAAGGAATACAGGCACAAACCATATCAAACCTCTATATGGCAATAGACAATGATTTGGAGATAATTCCCGTATTAAATAAGATAGACCTCCCAAGTGCACAACCAGAAGAGGTAGAAGACCAAATTGTATCACTACTTGGATGCAAACCCGAGGAGGTATTACGAGCAAGTGGTAAAACAGGAGAGGGAGTACTCGAAGTCCTTGATGCCATAGTTGATAGAGTTCCAGCACCAAAAGGAGATCCCGAAGCACCATTGCAATGTTTAATTTTCGACTCGGTATTCAATCCCTTTAGAGGAATTATAGCATACTTTAAAATCGTAAATGGAACAATCCGAACAAACGATAAAGTAAAATTCGTAGCTACTGCCAAACAATACGAAGCCGATGAGATAGGAACACTAAAACTTGATATGGTTCCTAAAAATGAGTTGTCGGCAGGTGACGTAGGTTACATTATTTCAGGAATAAAAACATCAAAAGAGGTAAAAGTAGGAGATACCATTACTCATATAGCACGACCATGCGATAAAGCAATCTCGGGATTTGAAGAGGTAAAACCAATGGTCTTTGCCGGAGTATATCCTATTGATCCCCAAGATTTTGAGGATTTACGTGCATCGCTCGAAAAATTACAACTTAACGATGCATCATTAACATTCCAACCCGAATCGTCAGTGGCATTGGGATTTGGATTCCGTTGTGGATTCCTTGGTCTGTTGCATATGGAGATTATCCAAGAACGTTTGGATAGAGAGTTTGATATGGATGTAATCACTACCGTACCAAACGTATCATATAAAGTTTATGATAAAAAGGGAAATATGATGGAGGTGCATAACCCATCAGGATTACCCGAACCAACTCTTATTGACCATATCGAAGAACCATTCATTAGAGCATCAATCATCACAACAACCGATTACATAGGTCCTATTATGACACTATGTTTAGGTAAACGCGGAGAGTTGATAAAACAAGAATATATCTCAGGAAATCGTATAGAGTTGATTTACGACTTGCCATTGGGTGAGATAGTAATTGACTTCTACGATAAACTAAAGAGTATATCAAAAGGGTACGCATCATTCGATTACCATATACACGATTTCCGTGAGTCAAAACTCGTAAAATTGGATATCTTATTGAATGGAGAGACTGTCGATGCCCTTTCAACACTTACTCACTTCGACAATGCCGAGCCCTTCGGTCGCCGTATGTGCGAAAAGTTGAAGGAGTTAATACCACGTCAACAATTTGATGTAGCTATACAAGCAGCAATCGGAGCAAAAATCATTGCACGAGAAACCGTAAAAGCAGTACGAAAAGACGTAACAGCAAAATGTTACGGAGGTGATATAAGCCGTAAACGTAAATTGCTTGAAAAACAGAAGAAAGGAAAGAAACGTATGAAACAAATCGGTACAGTAGAGGTGCCACAAAAAGCTTTCCTTGCAGTGTTAAAACTTGATTAATAATCTGTTTTTCACAAGCAGTAAAACCCATAAGGCTATGCCAATTAGGCATGGCCTTTTTAATTAAAAAATAAAAACAAGCGATAAAAAAGGTTCAATTTCATGAAGTTAAAAATATTATTAATATCTTCGCAAAAAAATATGGAACCATGAAAAGAATATTTATTTTAACAGCAATATTAACATTGGTATTTACATTCAATGTCTCAGCACAAGAAGTATCTAAAAAAGAGCAGAAAGCAGCAAAGAGAGCACTCGAAGCACAAAAAGATTCAATAGCTGGAGTAATAGCCATAGATGCAATAGAGAGTGGAGAATGGATATTCCGTGCAATATCCATGAATGTAAGCGGAGGAGCAATGATAAATGTGCCTTCAAACTTAAACTTTCTAATGGTGCAAGGAGATAAATTTACATTTCAAACCTCAACAGGATTTGGAGGAGGTCCCAACAATATGGGAGGAATAACCACAACAGGTCTGGTAAAAGTTGAAGATGTAGATATTGATAAGCACGG
>JAZONU010000159.1:0-1956 GCA_045654605.1 Candidatus Caccoplasma sp.
TGTGAACCATCAAAGTGAGAGTCTATATTGTTTGTAAAACCATTTGCATGGCTATGTTTGCCTGTAAGCTTACAAGCCCTACTTGGTCCACTCAACGAATTTGCTACGTAGCTATTGGTAAATATCACACCCTCATTTGCAATACGATCTAAGTTGGGAGTATTTGCATAATCATACCCATAACACCCCATTGCTTGCTGAGTGTGGTCATCTGTCATTATATAGATAATATTAAGAGGCTTCTCTTTTTTTACCTCTTTTTTTGCAGTAGAACATGCTCCTAATACTGACAGTATTGATATGCTTCCTAATGTGTATAAGTTACCAAGTTTCATAAATAGTCAATGCTATAATATTGCATTACGCAAAAATAATAAATTTTGTAGAACCTATGAGAAGATGTTTGAATTTTATTTTGATTTATTTGATGACAGTTTTTTAGATAAAGTTGTAAATCTGAGGTATATGAATATCCAATAAAAAATATTAACTTCGCGGAATGAATGTAAATTCATAAATCATAAGGAATATTTAATAAAAAACAATAGAGATTGTATGGCAGACGATAAAAAAATTATCTTCTCGATGGTTGGAGTGAGTAAAACATATCCGCCTCAAAAACAGGTATTAAAAGATATCTATCTATCATTTTTTTATGGAGCAAAAATAGGTATCATTGGTCTTAATGGTTCGGGTAAATCAACCTTGTTAAAAATTATTGCAGGATTAGATACTTCTTATCAAGGTGATGTCGTTTTCTCTCCAGGATATACTGTAGGATATCTACCACAGGAACCACAATTAGACGATGAAAAGACTGTTAAAGAGCTTGTGCAAGAGGGTGTACAACCCATCATGGATACTTTGAAAGAGTATGAAGAGATAAATGAAAAATTCGGATTGCCAGAGTACTATGAGGATCCTGATAAGATGGATAAACTATTCCAACGTCAAGCAGAGTTGCAAGATATGATTGATGCGACAGATGCATGGAATATAGACAGTAAGTTGGAACGAGCAATGGATGCCCTACGTTGTCCACCAGAAGATCAAAAAGCAGGAACACTATCTGGAGGAGAGAGACGTCGAGTAGCACTTTGTAGATTATTATTGCAACAACCTGATGTTCTCCTTCTTGATGAGCCAACTAACCACTTGGATGCAGAGTCTATTGATTGGTTAGAACAACACCTAAACCAATATCCTGGAACAGTAATTGCAATTACTCACGACCGTTACTTCCTTGATCACGTTGCAGGTTGGATTTTGGAACTTGACCGTGGAGAGGGAATTCCTTGGAAAGGGAACTATACCTCTTGGCTTGACAAAAAAACTAAGAGAATGGAGCAAGAGGAGAAACAAGCAAGTAAACGTCGTAAAACTCTTGAGCGTGAGTTGGAGTGGATTAATATGTCTCCTAAAGCTCGTCAAGCAAAAGGTAAAGCACGTCTTAATTCATACGACAAATTGCTTAACCAAGACCAAAAAGAGCGCGAAGAGAAACTTGAAATCTATATACCTAACGGACCACGTTTGGGTAATAAAGTTATTGAGGCTAATGGTGTTGCAAAAGCATTTGGAGAAAAGTTGTTATTTGACAATCTTAACTTTATGTTGCCTCCTAATGGTATTGTTGGAGTAATCGGACCTAACGGTGCAGGTAAAACAACATTGTTCCGTCTAATTACAGGTAGCGAGCAAGCTGATAAAGGAACTTTCGAGGTAGGAGAGACTGTAAAAGTTGCTTACGTTGACCAATCTCATAAAGATATCGACCCTGAAAAAACAGTATATCAAATCATTTCTCAAGGAGTTGAGTTGATTCGTATGGGTGGAAAAGATATTAATGCACGAGCATATCTCTCTCGCTTCAACTTTACAGGTGCAGACCAAGAGAAAAAAGCAGGAGTGTTGTCGGGAGGAGAACGTAACCGTTTGCATTTGGCAATGGCATTA
>JAZONU010000160.1:0-2454 GCA_045654605.1 Candidatus Caccoplasma sp.
GGCTCTTAAAACTTACAAACGATTAAAAGGAATGTAATTTTGATTCCTTCGTAAGAGAACACAAAAAAAGAACTCGGCGAGCCGAGTTCTTTTTTTGTTGATAATATGTCAACCTTCTATGCATTCTGTCTATTTGCCCGATAGTATTTGATTTGCAGAGTCGGAGGTTTTTACTTTTTCAATTACTCGCTCCACTATTTTTGTATCGGCATCGATTATGAATGTTTGACGGAGTGTTCCCATATAGGTACGTCCGTAAAGTTTCTTTTCTGCCCATACACCGAATTGTTGTTGCAATTGGGTGTCGGTATCTGCAATTAAGGGAAAAGGCAGCGAGTGCTTTGCTATAAAGCCTTGGTGCGACTTTGCACTATCTTTACTCACACCTATCACTTGATAGCCCGACATAAGAAGCTGATCATACCCATCACGCAATGAACATGCCTCGGCGGTACAACCCGATGTGTTGTCTTTTGGATAGAAGTAGAGGGCTACTTTTTTACCGGGATAGTTACTTAAACGCACCTCGTTGCCCTCTTGGTCTAATCCTAAAAGGTCGGGAGTTTTATCTCCTACATTCATTATTATAGTTCTAAATCTACATTAAACATTTCGTGCCAAGGTAATCCTTGCTCGTTAAGCTCTTTCATGAATGGATCAGGATTGAACTCCTCCACGTTCCATACTCCCGGTTTACGCCACTCGCCTTTCAAGAACATTTTTGCACCAATCATTGCAGGTACTCCTGTTGTATAGCTTACTCCTTGAGCTCCTGTCTCGCGATATGCCTCCTCGTGGCTACAGTTATTATAAACGTAGTATGTAATATCTTTACCCTCTTTGTCAAGACCTTTTATACGGCAACCTATTGATGTTTGTCCTGTATAGTTCTCACCAAGATCTCCCGGATTAGGTAATACGGCTTTCAAGAATTGAATAGGTACAATCTCTACTCCATTGTACATTATTGGCTTAATGCTATCCATTCCTATGTTTTGGATTACACGAAGGTGAGTTAGGTACTCTTGTCCGAATGTCATCCAGAAACGTGCACGTTTAATTGATGGGAAGTTTTTAACCAAACTCTCCAACTCCTCGTGATACATCAAATATGACTCACGTGGTCCTACCTCGGGATAGTTCAATGGTTGGTGTACCGATAGTGGATCTGTCTCTTTCCACTCTCCGTTTTCATAATATTTTCCGCGTTGAGTTATCTCACGGATATTAATCTCGGGATTGAAGTTTGTTGCAAATGCTTTGTGGTGATCTCCTGCATTACAATCTACGATATCAAGATATTGTATTTCGCTGAAGTGGTGTTTTGCTGCATAAGCTGTATAAACGCCTGTTACTCCCGGGTCAAATCCACATCCAAGTATTGCAGTAAGACCTGCCTCCTCAAATCTTTGTTTGTAAGCCCATTGCCAGCTATATTGATATTTTGCTTCGTCTAATGGTTCGTAGTTTGCAGTATCTAAATAACTTACACCATATTCCAAACAAGCATCCATAATTGTCAAATCTTGGTATGGAAGTGCCAAGTTAACTACCAATTCGGGCTTGAACTCATTGAATAGAGCAACCAACTCTGAAACATTATCAGCATCAACTTGTGCTGTTTGAATTTTAATGTTTTTGATGTCTTCCGCTATCTTATCGCATTTGCTTTTGGTGCGGCTTGCCAACATAATATCAGTAAACACATCGGCATTCATTGCCATTTTTTTCACGGCTACGGTGCTGACACCGCCTGCTCCAATAACTAATACTCTTGCCATTGCAATTTCGTTTTTAGAATTTTGGTTAGTAATTTATTTCTTTTATTAATTCACAAAGATAATGATTATAACCATATAAAGATAATATTTATTAAAAAGTTTCGGGAAAGTTATTTTTATTGTATTTTCGTGTTTGTGAATTTTAGATTATGAGCAGTAATAGAATTTTAGTTGGTATGAGTGGCGGAGTGGATAGCTCAGCCGTTTGTATTTTGCTACAAGAACAGGGATATGAAGTTGTGGGGGCTACCCTCCGCATGTGGGAACATGGCTCATGTAACGAAGAGCCTGCTTTTATTGCTGATGCACGAAATTTAGCTATTCGTTTGGGTATTGAGCATCATGTTATTGATATTCGCAAGGAATTTAAAGATGGAGTTATCGCATCATTCATCGATGAATATATGCATGGTAGAACACCAAACCCCTGTGTTGTGTGCAATCCCAATTTTAAATGGAAGGCTCTTTTAGATTGTGCCGACACCCTTGGATGCAAGATGATTGCTACAGGTCATTATGTTAATATAATTGAGGAGAATGGTAAATTCTTTATTGAAGAGGGTGGCGATAGTGGTAAAGATCAATCTTATTTTTTATGGGGATTGACTCAAGAGCAACTTTCGAGAACTGTTTTTCCGTTAGGAAGAATGGTTAAGAAAGATGTTAAGGAGAT
>JAZONU010000161.1:0-3459 GCA_045654605.1 Candidatus Caccoplasma sp.
AAATAAAGCACCACGTAAACTATTTGGTGGAGTAGAGTTATTGATTGAAATGGTTTATGTAGAGGTAATAAAACCCATATTGGGTCACGATGCAAAACGATTTGCACCATACCTTTTAACAATATTCTTCTTTATCTTTACAATCAACCTTATAGGAATGATTACAGTATTTCCCGGAGGTGCTAACCTTTCAGGAAATATAGCAGTAACATTGGTGTTGGCAGTATTAACATTCTTGGTGGTAAACATTTTTGGAACAAAACACTATTGGAAAGATCTATTTTGGCCTGAAGTACCGATGTTTATGAAATTTCCAATACCCATTATGCCGGTAATTGAGATATTTGGAGCATTAACCAAACCAGTAGCATTGATGATACGTCTGTTTGCCAATATGATGGGAGGACACATGATAACATTAGTGTTAATATCACTAATATTTATATTTGCAGCATTAGGAGAAGTAGTGCAAGGAGGAACAGCACTATTCTCAGTAGCATTTGCCCTATTTATGGGAGTGTTGCACCTATTAATATGTCTAATACAAGCATATGTATTTACAATGCTCTCAACCATATTCATAGGATTGTCGCAAATGCACGGACATAAAAAAGAACACAAAGAAGTAAAACAATAATATTAATTTATATAAAAACAAAGAACTATGTTAGAAACTATTTTATTAGAAGCAGTAGAAGCTGTATCAGAAGTAGCTGCATCAGGAGCAGGAGTAGGTTTAGCTAAAATTGGTGCATGTATAGGTGCAAGTATCGTAGCAATCGGAGCCGGTTTAGGAATTGGTAAGATTGGAGCATCGGCAATGGAGTCAATCGCAAGACAACCTGAGTCAGCAAACGACATCCGTGCAAACATGATTGTAATTGCAGCACTTATTGAGGGTGTAGCATTGTTTGCAATAATCGTATGTCTATTAGCAATATTTATATAATAAATAATTCAAATGGAACTGTTTAAACCCGAACTCGGACTTTCGTTCTGGCTATTAATTCTATTCTTACTGCTCTTTTTAGTAGCGGCTAAATATGTGTGGCCTATAATAATAAAGAGTGTAGAAGAACGAGCAGATTTAATAGACAAAGGGGTAGGCTATGCACAAGAAGCTCAAAAGCAACTTGAGAATGCAACAGAAAATGCACAAAAGCTACTATCTGATGCACATCGTCAGCAAATGGAGATTCTTCAAGAAGCCGCTCAAATGAAAGCTCGAATAATTGAAGAAGCAAGGAGTGCCGCTGCGGTAGAAGCTAAAAAAGTGATGGATGCAGCAGCTCAATCAATAGAGCAATCACGCCAAGCAGCAGAAGAGCAGTTCCGTGCCGAAGTTAGCGGTTTTGCATTGCAGATAGCCGAAAAACTTGTACGCAAGGAGCTGTCCGATGACAAAAAACAAAAAGAGATTATCGAAGAGATGTTGAAACAAATCGAGAAACAAAATTAAGGAATAATTATGAGTGAAGGAGTAATACCCGGAAGATATGCGATGGCACTATATAAATACGTGTCTGATAAAGGACTATCTTCGAAACTATATGCAATAGCAAAGAAGGTTGAAAAGGCCTATGCAGCTACTCCCGAGTTGCGTAAAACACTCATTAACCCGGTAGTTTCAACATCCGATAAAATCTCAATAATGAATACAATAGTCGGCGAACAAACCGACAAGTACTATCAAAACTTTGTTCAGTTTGTATTAGAGAACAAACGAGAGGAGTATATGAGGGAGATATTTTTAAAGTACTCTCAACTCTATCGCAAAAAAAACAATATATCGTTGGTTGAAGTAACAACAGCAGTAGAGTTAGATAAAAAAACATTAGAAAAAATCACCACTCTTATCTCACAACAAACAACAGGAGAGATAGAAGCAGAATATAAAGTAGATCCCTCAATAATAGGCGGGTTTATAATAAAAATAGATTCTCAACAATTAGATTCATCAATTGACAGAGAATTAAAGAAAATGCGTTTAAAATTAGTAAACAGCAGCAGAGTATGATAAAACCAAGTGAAGTATCAGATATCTTGCGACGTCAACTTGAAGAAGTAGATAATCGTGTCAATTTTGAAGAGGTAGGAACCGTCCTCAGTGTAGGAGATGGAGTTGCCCATGTCTTTGGATTGGATAACGTACATGCCAGTGAATTGGTAGAATTCGAGAATGGTGTACGCGGAGTAGCCATGAACCTTGAAGACAGCAATGTAGGTGTAATTTTGATGGGCGATACTGCAAAAGTTGAAGAGAATATGACCGTTCGCCGAACTGGATTAATCGCATCAATTCCAGTTGGAGAAGGATTATTAGGCAGGGTAATAAACACATTAGGAGAACCTATCGATGGTAAGGGAGCAATCTCGGGCGAACTAATACCTATGCCTCTTGATCGTAAAGCACCCGGAGTAATATATCGTCAACCAGTAAATGAACCATTGCAAACAGGTATCAAAGCCGTCGATGCAATGATTCCGATTGGACGCGGACAACGTGAGCTTATTATTGGAGACCGCCAAACAGGAAAAACCACAATTGCAGTTGATACAATAATCAATCAACGAAAAAATTTTGAAGCAGGAGATCCTGTATATTGTATATATGTAGCGATAGGACAAAAAGCCTCGTCGGTAGCAGCATTAGTAAATACACTAAAAGAGCATGGAGCAATGGACTATACAATAGTTCTTGCAGCCAATGCATCAGATCCAGCATCAATGAGATACTATGCACCCTTTGCAGGAGCAGCCATAGGAGAATATTTCAGAGATTCAGGACGCCACGCATTAGTAGTATATGATGACCTATCGAAACAAGCAGTATCATATCGTGAGATATCACTAATATTACGCCGTCCATCAGGACGCGAAGCATACCCTGGTGATATATTCTACTTACATTCAAGATTATTGGAGAGAGCTTCAAAAATCATTGATAATGAAGAAGTAGTAAAAACAATGAACGACGTACCTGAGTCTTTGCGACCAATGTTAAAAGGAGGAGGTTCATTAACAGCACTTCCTGTAATTGAGACCCAAGCAGGTGACGTATCAGCATATATACCCACTAACGTAATTTCAATTACAGACGGACAAATATTCCTTGAAACAAATCTATTCCACCAAGGACAACGTCCAGCAATCAACGTCGGAATTTCGGTATCTCGTGTAGGAGGAAATGCTCAAGTAAAAGCAATGAAGAAAATTGCCGGAACATTAAAAATTGACCAAGCACAATATCGTGAGTTGGAGGCGTTTACCAAATTCGGAGGAGATGTTGATCCTGTAACAGCAATGGTAATAGACAAAGGACGTAAGAACAGTAAATTGTTAATACAGCCACAATACTCACCAATGCCTGTAGGAGAAGAGATTGCAATAATCTATTGTGGAATTAAAGGTCTATTAAAAGATATATCAATAGATAAAATTAAAGAGTTTGAAAAATCG
>JAZONU010000162.1:0-2994 GCA_045654605.1 Candidatus Caccoplasma sp.
CTCATTAAAAAACCATAAAGCAAAACTTATGGTTGAGGGGCATAAAACATTGTTTGCAGATTTGCAGTCGAAGGTAGCAAAAGAGGGTGGCTATATTTGGATTCACTCATCTTCGTTGGGAGAGTTTGAACAAGGTCGCCCCATAATAGAAAAGATAAAGGCCTCTGATCCGCAAGCGAAGATATTATTAACATTCTTCTCTCCGTCGGGATACACTGTTCGCAAGGATTATCCATTAGTTGATATTGTATCGTATTTGCCATTTGATTTACCCAAAAATGTAAATCGTTTTCTTGATATGGTAAAGCCCAAAATGGCAATATTTATAAAATATGAATTTTGGGGAAACTATTTAAGTGAGTTGCATAAGAGAGAGATTCCGACATATATTGTTTCTGCAATATTCCGAAGCAATCAGATATTTTTTAAGCCCTATGGAGGGATGTTTAGAAAAATGCTAAAAAACTTTGAACATCTTTTTGTGCAAGATACAACATCTGAAGATTTATTGAAAAGTATAGGTGTTGATTCGGTAACAGTTGTGGGAGACACACGTTTTGATAGGGTTTCAGAGATAGCTTCACAAGTAAAACATTTGCCTCTCTTTGAAAACTTTTCAAAAGACTCATACGTAATGGTGGTTGGTAGCTCATGGCAAGCCGATGAAGATATATATATCGAATACTTTAATGCCCACCCTGAGCTTAAATTGATAATAGCACCGCATGAGATAAATGATTCTCACATGCAACATATAGCATCAAAGATAAAAAGACCTATGATGCTATACTCTCAATCAGAAGGTAAAAATCCAGCAGGCTATGATTGCTTGGTTGTTGATTGTTTCGGACTTTTGTCATCAATATATCGTTATGGAGATATAGCTTATATAGGAGGAGGATTTGGAGCAGGAATACACAATGTGCCTGAAGCTGCTGTATATGGAATACCCGTAATATTTGGCCCGAATTTCAAAAAATTCAAAGAGGCTCGTGATTTAATAGAGAATGACGCTTCATTTACAATCTCTACAGCAGAAGAGTTTAAAGGTATAATGCAGAAGTTGTCGGATAGAGATTTTAGAGAAAAGGCAGGAGGTAGAGCCGGTGAGTATATAAATCGCAACACAGGAGCAACAACTCGAATTTTAGATAAGATATTTTCTTAAATAAAAAGTGCTATTTTGCTATCTTGATATTACAATTTTTTGTAATTTTGTACTTGAAATCACAAAAACTTATAAGAATTAACGTTGGTAGTGGTAAAACTACCATTATCAATAATCAAATAACAGATTGTTTAGTTTAAAGGAGTATTTCTAACAACTAAAAACTAATAACAAACAACTATAAAATATGGACGTAATAGCTAAAATTGTATCTCAAGCACAAGCTAACATTCAACGTATAGTGTTGCCTGAGGGAGGCGACAATCGTACACTAATTGCCGCAGATAAATTGGTTGCCGATAAAGTTGCAGATATTATCCTTATGGGTAATGAGGAGGAGATTGCAGCAAAGGCAGCAGAGTTGGGATTAAATAATATCTCGGGAGCAACCATAATCAATCCCGTAACAAATCCCAAGAAAGAGGAGTATGCAACATATCTATACGAGTTGCGTAAATCAAAAGGAATGACAATGGAACAAGCTATGAAATTGGCAGAAGATCCATTGTACTTGGCTCCATTGATGATTAAAAAAGGAGATGCAGATGGTGAGATTGCAGGAGCATGTAACGCAACAAGTAGTGTATTACGTCCGGCATTTCAAATAGTTAAAACTGCACCTGGAGTAAGTGTTGTTTCTGGAATGTTTATAATGGTTCTTAAGGACAATATTTTAGGAGAGGATGGAGTAATGACATTTGCAGATTGTGCAGTATGCCCAGATCCTACAGCTGAAGAGTTGGCACAAATTGCAATCTCAACAGCAGAAACAACAAAGGCTCTTGCAGGATTTGAACCTCGAGTAGCAATGTTGAGTTTCTCAACAAAAGGAAGTGCAAAACACGAGAGAATAGATAAAGTTATCGAAGCAACTCGTATTGCTAAAGAACGTTGTCCTGAAATTATGCTTGATGGAGAGTTGCAATTAGATGCGGCAATAGTACCCGAAGTAGGAGCATCAAAAGCACCAGGAAGCCCTGTAGCAGGAAAAGCAAATGTATTAGTATTCCCATCTCTTGAGGCAGGTAATATCGGATACAAACTTGTACAACGTTTTGCTGGAGCTACAGCAATAGGTCCTATCCTTCAAGGATTGGCTGCTCCAATAAACGATCTATCAAGAGGATGTTCAGCAGAGGATATATATTTAACCGTTGCAGTGGCAGCAGTACAAGCAATACAATTAAAGTCTAAACAATAATTA
The DNA here is from genome assembly GCA_045654605.1 of Candidatus Caccoplasma sp. GTDB lineage: Bacteria > Bacteroidota > Bacteroidia > Bacteroidales > G3-4614 > Caccoplasma_A. The sequence continues at coordinate 2,373 of JAZONU010000162.1, forward strand.
TAACAACTAATAATAGAATAAAACTCACTCAATTTAAACGAGTGGGTTTTGTTCGTGTAAAAAGCATAACATCATGAAAGTACTTGTATTAAATTGCGGTTCTTCATCAATTAAATACAAACTCTTTAACACTGCCGATCACTCAGTTGAGGCACAAGGAGGAATTGAGAAGATAGGTCTAAAAGGTTCATTCCTAAAAATAACACTTCCTTCAGGGGAGAAAGTAGTTCTTGAAAAAGATATTCCTGAGCATACAGCGGGAATTGATTTTATCTTGAACACTCTTGTTGGAGAGGAGTATGGATGTATTAAATCGCTTGATGAAATTGATGCAGTAGGACATCGTATCGTTCACGGAGGGGAGAAATTTAACGCTTCAGTATTGATTACTGAGGAGGTAAAAGATAAGATAAGAGAGTGTTTTGATATTGCACCATTGCACAACCCCGCAAATATGAAGGGTATCGAGGCTGTTAAGGCTATTGCTCCCGATATGCCTCAGGTAGGCGTGTTCGACACAGCTTTCCACCAAACAATGCCCGACTATGCATATATGTACGCTATCCCCTATGAGTTGTACGAGAAATACGGTATACGTCGTTACGGTTTCCACGGAACATCG
>JAZONU010000163.1:0-7182 GCA_045654605.1 Candidatus Caccoplasma sp.
GCCGGTAGAAAAAGCAATTCATGTAGTAGCTGAGTTTACAGGAGAGTACTCAGGTGTTGAGAACGCAGAAGCAACAGAAACTAACGTTTACGCTGTAGCAGGTGGTATCGTAGTTGAGGTAGCAGAAACAGCAACAGCATCTATCTACTCAATCGCAGGAGTATTAGTATCAGAGCAAACAGTATCTGAGAAAGCAACAATAGCAATGGAAAAAGGTGTTTACATTGTAAAAGTTGCAGACAAAGTTGCTAAGGTAATTGTAAAATAGTTGTTAGTTGTTAGTCTTTAGTTGTTAGCGACTAAGAGACAACAAAACAATAACCATAATTTAAGTGAGGCAGAAATTTCTGCCTCACTTTTTTATTGAGCTAATTAGCCTAATTGGACTAATTAGTCTAATTGGTCTAATAGGGAATATTAGAAAATAACTGACAACTGATATCTGATGACTAACAACAATTTGCAATTTAAATATAAAAACGCTTTACAAAAGTTTTTTATTCTCAATATATTGCAGTACCTATGCAAGCCGATTAAGGAAAATTTTCAGTAATATATAAAATCACACAAATTAATCACATTTTCAGTATGGAAATAGCAATTATTGTTATCTTTATTTTGGGTTATGCAGCCATAGCATTGGAGCACCCATTAAAAATTGACAAGACGGCTTCTGCACTACTACTTGGTATGTTGTTGTGGACAATGTATGCCGTGGGAGTTTTGAACGGGAATGTATTCCCCAATGTTGACATTCACTCTCTTGTAAGTGAGCACGGATCAATCCGTCACCACTTGGGTGAGATTGCAGAGATTCTGTTCTTCTTAATGGGAGCAATGACCATTGTTGAGTTAATTGATGTTCACGGAGGTTTCTCTGTTATTACAGACAAAATCAAAACTCGCAAAAAAGTTAAATTGCTTTGGATTTTGGCAATTCTAACATTCTTTATGTCAGCAGTTTTGGATAACCTAACCACATCTATTGTAATGGTTATGTTGTTGCGTAAGATAATTGCAGATCAAAAGGATCGTTGGATATATGCAAGTATGGTAATTATTGCGGCAAACAGTGGTGGAGCATGGAGCCCTATCGGTGATGTAACAACAATTATGTTGTGGGTAAAAGGTAATGTAACTACTGTGCCTATTATAACATCGTTGATAATTCCTTCATTTATTTCAATGGCGGTGCCTGTATTGTTGGCATCACGCTATTTAAAAGGGGAATTGCCTGTTGGAGAATCAGGAGAGGTTTACAAAAAGGAGAGTCATGTAACATTCCGTGAGAGAAATCAAATCTTCATTTTGGGAGTATTGGCTCTATTGCTTGTTCCGGTATTCAAAACATTAACACACCTTCCTCCATTTATGGGAGTATTGCTAACATTGAGCATTTTGTGGATATTCTTGGAGTTGATGTACAACCGCAAAAAATTGGATAAATCGCAAGAGCACCGAGTACCAAGCGTATTGCAACGTATCGATATGTCAACAATCCTATTCTTCTTAGGAATTTTGTTAGCAGTAGGAGTATTGCAGGAGGTTGGAATCTTGAAAAATGTAGCAAACTATTTAACTGAGAATGTAGGTAACGTATATGTAATCAACCTTGTTTTGGGAGCATTGTCATCAATTGTTGATAACGTGCCTCTTGTAGCGGCAGCAATGGGTATGTATCCTATCGCAGAGGCAGGTTCAGAAGGTTTCTTGCAATTCTGTCTTCAAGACGGAACATTCTGGCAATTCCTTGCATACTGTGCCGGAGTAGGAGGCAGTATGATGGTTATCGGTTCTGCAGCAGGTGTTGTAGTAATGGGATTAGAGAAAATCAATTTCGGTTGGTATCTTAAAAAAATCTCTCTTCTTGCATTGGCAGGATACCTTGCAGGAGCAGGTTGGTTTGTATTGCAAAAAGAGTTATTTGGAGAAGCACAACAAGTGGTTGTGGCTGAGTGCAAAACAATAGACGGCAAATGGGAGTTGGTTAAAATAGGCGACCAAGAGATTGTTGTTGATGAGAATGCAGAGCAAGCATACGTAGCCTTTAATATGCAAGACAGTACTATTGCCGCATTTGACGGATGCAACAACATTGGTGGTTTTGTAAACAAAGCAGATAACGGAAACTTAAAGTTAAGTTATATGGAATCAACTTTGATGTTCTGCCCAGAACAAGGCGAGAGTGCAAAACTTGGAGCAATATTAAATTTTGCAGATAAATATGAATTGAAAAAATGTGCAGATAAAGGAGACTTACTTGTAATTACAAGCAGTAAAGACTCTATCTCTGCTACATTCAAATTTGTTGAAGCTATTGCATGTGGTAAAGATACTGCAAAAGATGCAGAGATAAAAGACCTCAACAATCAGATATCCGCAAAAGATGCAGAGATAAAAGACCTCAACAATCAGATATCCGCAAATAATAAAGAGATAAAAAATTTAAAACAAGAGAAATCAGATTTAGAGAAAAAACTAAAAACAGCAACTAATTCTAAAGAGATAACTAATCTCAAAAATCAGATAAAAGAAAAAGATGCAACTATAAAAAATCTTAACAAGCAGATATCTACAAAAAATACAGAGATAACAGATCTTCGTAGGCAGGTAACAGATATTATTGGTCTATAACATAAAAATATTAAATCAAATGAAACAATAATAACTATCGCACTATACTTATTGTTGCCTGTACAAGTAAAACCTGCTACAGTTGAAGAGGCAAAGTAATAAACATATATTATAATATCCTTAAAGGAGATATGCTTGTCAAGCATATCTCCTTTTTTTATTACAAATTATATCTTAAAAATGCTTATTATTTATAATATATTAGCAGATAATTCCCTTTTATTTGTATATTTGTAGTTTAAAATATGGCACCATGAGGTGTAAAGAGAATAAGATATGAAAGTATTAAAATTTGGAGGAACATCAGTAGGCTCAGTTGAGAGCATAAAATGTGTAAAAAGGATTGTTGAGGCTCGTGAGGATGAGAGCATCGTTGTTGTGTCTGCATTAGGTGGTATTACCGATAAACTTATTGAGTGTGCAAAGACGGCATCAACGGGCAATCTTGACTACATGCAAATAATGGACCTCATTGCTGCACGACACTTCGACCAAATAGCAGGAGCAGTTGTTCCCGAAAAACAGGAGTCGGCAAGAGCAGACGTGGCTGCTATGCTCGACGAACTTGGGAACATTATGCGTGGTGTGTCGTTAATCAAAGACCTATCAGAAAAGACACTAAATACTATATTGAGTTACGGAGAGAGATTATCGTCTCGTATAATAAGCGATATAATTGAGGGAGCAGAGTGGTTCGACTCTCGCGACTTCATAAAAACCACTACTCAATACGGAAAACATATTGTTGACTTTGAACTTACAAGTAAGTTGATAAAAGAGAAGTTTGCAAAACTTCCAAAAGTGTCGCTTGTACCTGGATTTATATCGTCCGATAAAAATACTAACGATGTAACAAACCTTGGACGTGGTGGTTCTGACTATACTGCGGCAATATTGGCTTCGGAGTTAGATGCAGATATGCTTGAGATTTGGACCGACGTTGACGGCTTTATGACTGCCGATCCTCGTACAATAAAAACATCGTATGTGATTAAACACCTCTCGTTTGTAGAGGCAATGGAGTTGTGTAACTTTGGTGCAAAGGTTATATACCCACCAACAATATATCCGGTATATCACAAAAACATACCTATTGTAATCAAAAATACCTTTAACCCTGATGCTCCAGGAACACTTATAACAGAGCAAGTTCCAGCAGGAGAATCAAAACCAATTAAGGGTATATCATCAATCAACGATACTTGCTTGATTACAGTATCGGGATTGGGTATGGTTGGTATCATCGGAATCAACTCGCGTATATTCAACGCCCTTGCAAAATCGGGTATCAGCGTTTTTATGGTATCTCAAGCATCGTCAGAGAACAATACCACATTTGCTGTTAGAAATGCCGATGCCGATTTAGCAGTTGATGTGCTAAACAAAGAGTTTGCACAAGAGATTGCAATGGGAGAGATAAGCGAAGCGGAGGCTGAAAGAGACCTTGCAACAGTAGCAATCGTTGGAGAGAATATGAAGCACACCCCTGGTATTGCGGGTAAATTGTTTAATATTCTTGGTCGCAATGGTATTAGTGTAATTGCGTGTGCGCAAGGAGCATCAGAGACAAACATATCGTTTGTAATTGAGCATAACAGTTTACGTAAAGCGTTGAACGTAATTCACGACTCGTTCTTCCTATCTGATGCACAAGAGTTGAACCTCTTTGTAACAGGAGTGGGGACTGTAGGACGCGACCTTTTGGAGCAAATACGTTTGCAACAACCAAAATTGTTAAAAGACAAATCGTTGAAATTGAATATCTGCGGAATTGCGAACTCTCGCAAATGTATCTTCTCACGCGATGGAATATCGTTGGAGACATACGCTGAGGAGTTAGAGAAATCGACACTTGTAGCATCGGCTCAAACAATACGCGACGAGATTATTGAGATGAACATCTTCAACTCGGTATTTGTCGATTGTACAGCAAGTGAGGATATAGCAGGAATATACCAAGACCTATTGAGTCATAACGTATCGGTTGTGGCGGCAAATAAGATATCGGCAGCATCGCCATACGCAAACTATGCAGCGTTGAAAGAGACAGCACGTCGTCGCGATGTGAAATATCTATTTGAAACAAACGTAGGGGCAGGACTTCCTATCATCAGCACCATTAACGGTTTGATGAATAGTGGCGACAAAATATTACGCATTGAGGCTGTAGTTTCTGGAACTCTAAACTACATCTTTAGCACATTAAGCGAAGATGTGCCATTGAGTAAAGCCATAAAAATGGCGAAGGATGCAGGTTATAGCGAACCCGATCCGCGTTTAGACCTTAACGGACAAGATGTGTTGCGTAAATTGGTAATCCTTGCTCGTGAGTCGGGTTATGCAGTTGAGCAAGCAGATGTTGAGAAGGAGTTGTTCATTCCTGACGAAATGTTTGCTGGTTCGTTAGAGGATTTCTGGCGATATATACCAACTCTTGATGCAAAATTTGAGGCACGTCGTAGAGAGGTTGCAGCACAGGGACGTCGTTTACGCTTCATTGCAACGCTTGACAATGGTAAAATGCATATCGGTTTACGTGCAGTAGATCAACGCCACCCATTCTATCAATTAGAGGGTAGCAACAACATAATACTTATAACAACCGAACGCTACAAAGAGTATCCTATGATAATAAAAGGTTACGGAGCAGGAGCATCGGTAACAGCAGCAGGAGTGTTTGCTGATATTATAAGTATTGCAAACATCCGTTAGAAGCGGATTGTGATAATGGCTCATCTACTTCCTAACTTATAGGTATCGGGTTTGCTATTATAGTTGTTAGTTTTTAGTTTTCGGCTTCGCCGCCCTGCGGGTAGTTTTTAGTAAATAATATCTAACAACTAACAACAAACAACTAAGGTGCGTAAGCACCTTACAACTTAGAACGAAAATGAAACATATAATAATACTTGGTGATGGAATGGCAGATGAGCCAATTGCGGAGTTGGGTGGAAAAACCCCACTTCAGGCGGCACATACACCATCTATGGATTGGATAGCCCGAAACGGGCGATGTGGTCTGTTGAAGAGTGTCCCCGATGGATATGCCCCAGGTAGCGAGGTTGCAAACCTTGCTATACTCGGGTATGACCTCGATGCAGTGTTCGAAGGACGCGGTTCTCTTGAGGCAGCAAGTATGGGAATTAAAATTGACGACAATGAGGTGGCAATGCGTTGTAACCTTATTTGCGTTGAGGACGGAAAGATAAAAAATCACTCGGCAGGACATATCTCAAACGAGGAGGCAACCGAGTTGATAAACTATATGCAGGAGCAGTTGGGAGAGGGAGATATAAACCTTTTCCCGGGAATATCATACCGCCACCTCTTAAAAATTAAAGGTGGAGATAAACGTGTTATCTGCACACCTCCGCACGATGTGCCGGGAACACCATGTGCAGATGTTATGGTCAAGGCACAAGTTGAGGAGGCACAAGCAACTGCCGATAAGATAAATGCTCTAATACTTAAGTCGCAAGAGTTACTACCCCTTCATCCTGTAAACATTAAAAGAGTTAGTGAAGGTAAAGACCCTGCTAATAGCTTATGGCCATGGTCGCCGGGTTATCGTCCTGCAATGAAGACATTTCAAGAGCAGTACGGAATAAAAAGCGGAGCAGTAATCTCTGCTGTAGATTTGATAAAGGGTATTGGTGTATATGCAGGACTCACTTCAATAGAGGTTGAGGGTGCAACAGGACTTTACAATACTAATTATGAGGGTAAAGCTGAAGCAGCAATAGAGGCATTGCGTAAAAATGACTTCCTATTTTTGCATGTAGAGGCGAGCGACGAGGCAGGACACGAGGGTGATTACGAACTTAAGAAACGCACAATAGAGTATCTCGATAGTCGTATAATAGCCCCCATATTAGAGGCAATGCCAACATTAGGCGATGATTTGATTATTGCTCTATTGCCCGATCATCCAACCCCATGCCGATTACGTACTCACACTCGCGATGCTGTACCATTTGCAATATACACTCCAGGATTAGAGCCTGACGAGGTAGTGGAGTATAATGAGTTTAGTGCAAAGCAAGGCAGTTACACAACACTAACAGGTGAACAATTTATAAAAGAGATATTTAAACAATAAAACAATGATATATTATAGTACAAACGGGCAAGCAGCAAATGCAACATTAGCAGAAGCGGTGGTAAAAGGATTGGCATCGGATAAAGGATTGTTTATGCCCGAGAAGATAAAAGCTCTTCCACAAGAATTCTTCGACAATATACAAGATATGACCTTCCAAGAGATTGCCTTTGAAGTAGCAAAAGCATTCTTTGGAGAGGATATAGAGAGTGAGACTCTTAAAAAAATAGTATATGACACCCTATCGTTCGATGCACCAACTGTTAAGGTTGATGAGAATATCTACTCATTAGAGTTGTTCCATGGACCTACACTTGCATTCAAAGATGTAGGTGCTCGATTCATGGCTCGTCTTTTAGGCCATTTCATATCACAAGAGGCGGAAGGTAAAGAGGTTAATGTATTAGTTGCAACGTCGGGTGATACAGGTAGTGCTGTTGCTAACGGAT
>JAZONU010000164.1:0-3018 GCA_045654605.1 Candidatus Caccoplasma sp.
TAAAAACAACGAAGTTGAAAAAGCGGCTGAAGAGAAAAAAGTAATTACAATAAATCTCGGTTATTTCTTTGCCATCGTAATGTTGGTAGGATATATAGGTTTAGCTTATGCTTTGGTCTTTACTGAGCTATTCTCCGGAGGCATTTTTGCTTCTTACCCTCTACGCTGTGTTTTTGCAGTAATATTTGTTGCTTATGCCTTTTTTAGAGCATACCGATTTATAAAGAACAGAGGCTATTTTAAAAAGTCATAACTAATATGAAAAGAATTGGATACATACTGATTATCGCTCTCGTTACTCTATCTTCTTGTGGAGGAAATGCGGGATCTGGATCTCGATCATTAGATACTCCAACCTCTGGAGTTATTGATATCGCTGTTGATGAAACTATAGCACCGGTAATAGATCAAGAGATTAGTGTCTTTGAACACCTATATCCTAAAGCCTCTATTGTGCCACGATATAGATCAGAAAAAGATGTATTCAAACTATTAGTTGAGGATAGTTTAAGATTAGCTATAGCCCCCAGGGATTTTACAAAAGCTGAAAAGAGATATCTAAAAGATAAAGTTAATGTCCGTTCATATTGTTTGGCAATTGATGCTATCGCTTTGATAATAAACAAGGAAAACCCTGATTCAATCTTAACAGTTAGTCAGGTAAAAGATATTCTTACAGGAAAGATAACATCGTGGAAAGATATAAATCCAAAATCTGAATTAGATAAGCTCTCTTTAACCTTTGATAATGAAGGTTCAAGTACTGTAAGATTTGCTTTAGATTCAATATGTAAAGGTGAGCCTTTCGCTAATGAGAATATATATGCTCAAGGCACCAACGAGAAGGTAATTGATTATGTGGCTGCGTCGAAGGGTGCGATAGGTGTTATTGGAGCAAGTTGGATAGGAAATAAAAACGATAGTACAAACTTGTCGTTTAACGATAGAATAACTGTTATGGGAATAAGCAGTGATCGTGTAGCTACTCCAACAAATTCATATAAACCCTATCAGGCTTATATCGCATTGGGTCAATACCCATTTATCAGAAGAATTTATGTATTGGATATCTCTTCAAGAGATGGATTGGCAAAAGGTTTCTCAAACTTCTTGTCAAAAGACAAAGGTCAACTTGTAATATTGAAATCGGGAATGCTTCCGCAAACCCAGCAGGTTAGAATTAAACCAGTAAAGATTGCTGATTAAAAAAGAAATATAATAATAACACAAATAAGAAAGAAGATTATGTTGAAGAAATCGCTTTTATTAGTAGCACTTCTATTTGGTGCTGGTATGCTAAGCAACGCAGTTGCTCAAAGCTATACCGATGGAGTTGAGTATTTTAAATCAGGACAACCAGCTCGTGCAAAAATAATTCTTGAAAGAACAATGCCGGAATTGTCTGCAACAGATAAAGCAGCAGCTTTATACTATTTAGGCGAATCTGAATTTGCTTTGGGAAATAAAGATGTTGCAGCTAAATGTTACAATGATGGCATTAAAGAAGATTTAAACTATCCTTACAACTATATTGGTTTAGGAAAAATCTGTTTAGGCACAAATGTTAAAGAGGCTGCAGCTAATTTTAAAAAGGCTGAGAAATTAGCTAAAGCAGAAAAAGTTGGAGTTTGTGTTGATATAGCAAGAGCTTATTTTGAAGCAGGAATGCCTGATTACAAAAAGTATATAGTTAAAGCTGAGAATATTGACAATCAATATGCTCCTTTGTATGTATTACAAGGTGATATAGCTTTCAAATATAAACCACAAGAGGGAGAGGCTCAAATTAAAGCAGAGGAGATTGCTGGTAATGCAGCAGGATGCTATGAGTTGGCAATTATCTCTGATAGTAAATGTGTTGAGGCGTACGTAAAATATGCAAAAGTATATTATGGAATACGTCCAGAGTTTGCAATTGGAAAATTAAAAGAGCTTTTGGATCTAAACCCTACATCTGCCATAGCACAACGCGAGTATGCAGAGGCATTGTTTAATGCAAAAAAATATACTGCGTCAGTTAAGGCTTATGAGACTTATATGTCAAACCCCAACCACTTTAAAACTGACCTTAAACGTTATGCAACATTGTTGTATTACGATAAAAAATATGAGCAATCATTAACTATCGTAGAGGAGTCTTTGAAAGATAATCCAGACGATATGACTCTAAATCGTTTTGCAATGTATAACAACTATGCTCTTGAAAATTATGAGCAAGCTGCAGAGTATGGTGCAAAATATATGAATGATGAGGCTTATGCTGATCAATTGATAGCTCAAGACTATACAGTTTATGGTGGTACTCTTAAACAAGTAGATCGTCCTGATGAGTATGTTGCTTTGTTGGAGAGAGCAGTTGCTAAGGATCCTGAAAATGCTAATTTGGTAAAAGATTTGAGCGACGCATATAAAGCAGCAAACCGTATGGTTGAGAGTGCAGATGCATTGGCAAGATATATGGAATTGGCAGCAGCTGATGTTAAAACAATGGACTTCTTTAATTTAGGACGTGCATACTATTCAGCAGCACAAGCTGATACAGTAATGGAGTCAAAAGTGGAATTGTTCAAAAAAGCTGATGCTGCATTTGAGGTAGTTGCTACTCGTGCTCCCGAAGATTATCGTGGTAACTTGTGGCGTGCAAGAGCTCACTCTGGAATGGACCCGGAGACAGAGTTGGGATTGGCTAAACCTTTCTACGAAATTGTTGTTGAAAAATTAGAGGCTACTGGAGATAAGAGTAAAAACATTGTTGAGGCATATCAATATTTAGGATACTACAACTATCTAAAAGAGTACGCTGAAAATCCAACAGGAGCAAAATTTACTGAAACTAAAAAATGGTGGGGTAAGATTTTGGAAATTGACCCAGAGCATAGCGTAAAAGATGCAATGAGTCAGTTATAATATAAAATTACATTAGTAGTTCTATAGTTTGATTTTAAAGGAGATTGTTATTAATGACAATCTCCTTTTTTTAATCTGTGTAGATATAGATATATAAAATCAAATTATTAT
>JAZONU010000165.1:0-41079 GCA_045654605.1 Candidatus Caccoplasma sp.
AGTTTTAAGGAAAAAATAGCGGAGTACAAAAAGAAAAAGGAAGAAAAAGACTCTAAAGTATCAAAGAAATGGGAGAAAGGCACACTTAGAAATCAGAAGAAGTTAAGGGCTAAAAGTCTTATATATAATTATCGTAATGTAGATAAAGGTAAAGGGTTGGATATGGATCTAACAGAAGATTGGGTTATCGAAAATATATTCAGAAAAAAATGTATATACTGTGGCGAACATGATTGGAGGGAGTTAGGATGTGACCGTAAAGATAACACCAAAGGACATACTACGGATAACGTTGTTTGCGCATGTAAGCGGTGCAACATGATAAGAGGGGATCAGTTTACGATGGACGAGATGAAGATGATAGGCAAGGTTATCAAGATGCTGAATGAGAAGAGAAAAAAGGTGTTAAAATTAGACAGAAAGATGAGAAACGGAGAAAAGAATCCCGATCACCTGCGAAAAGCGAAACGCGTTGCCAAGTGCGATAAATACGGCCGTATAGTAGAAAAATATCATTCAGCGGCGGTGACAGAGGAATATGGTTATGTTGCAAAAATGGTAAGAAGGGCATGTAAAAGATTCAATGATGGTTATACTTATAGAGGTTATTTATGGAGGTACATTTGATTAGTACATTGTAAATTAGATAGTTGACAAATTATTTTTTACAAAGGTAGAATATTTCTCGCATTTTTCAAAGTGATGTGATATTTATTGATAAAGCCACAATAACGGCTAATATTTATACGATATGACGGATCTATATTTAATCCTACTAATTATTTACATTTTGCTTGTCACATATCCATTAATGAGCAAGGGAGTTGACATGTTTTTAAAGGACTTAGCCATAGTCCTTAAGTATATTACATATGGCATAATAACACTAATAGCATGGGTTATAAGGAGAGTTAGACGATGAGTAACAATAGGTATTTCAATCAAAATGAAGCAACAGACTATCAAAAACTCTTAGCATTTAATGATGCGGTTGGTATATTCCAAGAACTCATACCAATTGACGGTTGTAAACACTATGATGCATCCGGTGTAACAATAGATGGCAGAACAGCGAGAATAGAACTGAAGACAAGGAACAACAATATAAGGCAGTATGATGGGTTATTCATCGAAGACCATAAGGTTAGCAATCTCCATTTCGACTACCTTGCATTTGGCGATGAACCCATTTATCTCAATTTCTGCAATGACGGCATTGCGCTTTTCAACCTTGAGCAAATATGCATCCGTCCAAAGGTTAACATCTCCCGCACAAAGAGCAACGGATATGAATGCTATGAGTACAACAGCAGGAACGATCTTTCACCCGATGATGCAACATTATACGACAATAACTATAATCTAATTCAAATCTCACAGTGGAAGAAAAGGCAGAAAAGTTCATGACATTCGTTGGTGATAACTATGAAAGGCTGAAGGATAAGATGCTAAGGTATTGTGTTTCTAAACATGTGTCATTCGATGATGATGTCTTTGGCAGTACGATAGTCAAGATATACGAAAAGATTCTCAAGGATGGAATGGAAGACGATACAGAGGCGGGATTTGAAAGTTATTTCTTCATGAGTTTCAAGACAAATCTATTAAGGGAGAGACAATACAGCCGTAATCAGAAGCAAGACGATAACATAGAACAAGATGAGATTGGAGAGGTTTATGACCGTTATTACAATAACACAAACGATTCAGCAACGGTTAAACTTCAAAAGGATTTGAGGGTTGATTACAAAGTACTTAAACTACTACTACTCATTGAGCAGAACTTCGATGCAGAGAGTTATAGGTTGGTTAAACTTAAGTTCCTTGAGAGCCTCACATACAAGCAACTTGCAGAACGTACCGGTATAAAGGACTGCCGTAACAAGGTATTGGCGGTACTTCAGTGGCTAAGGGAACATTCAGAAGAGATAGAGAAGGATATAGAGTGTGAATTTCAAGACGATTATGGCGATTGGCTTGAGTTCAATTAAAAAAAAGTGAAAATAAATATGTTTAAATAAAAAAGTGATGGAAACATATATAAAAGCAGAGGATATCGAACTTTTAAAGGATTTAATCAATAGAAAGAACAAGGGTTTGTCAGTGACAGCATCAACCGTTGTTGAACTATATAACCGTATAATGGGTAAGCCTGCGAAGCCAACAAGTTGTAGGGCATGTCTGATTGGTTATATTTCAACAATGGAACGTAAGTGGGCTAACATTGAGAGAGCCATTGAAAAAACAAAGGAAGCAGAAATGAAGGAAGAAGCACCGGTGGAAGAACAGCCAAAGGAAGCAGAAGATAAGCCCAAGACTAAGGGCGTAACCAAAAAGAAGAAATAACATGGGACTAACCAAATCGCATAGCCTACCTGATGCCAAGGATCGTAAACCAAAGGCTCGTAAGTTGGATGGAAAATACTTTATCGAAGGCAAGTCGTATAAGGTTGTAGAGGATTTGGTTGAGAAGATTTACTGTTCAATATTGAACGGTGAAACGAGGTATCAGATACAAAAGAAACTCATGGAGGGGTTGTTTGAGGGGCAACCAAAACCATACAGCATACAACAGGCAAGGGCATACTATGCTGCTGCACTTGACCGCATAAAGGGCGATTCTGATATGAAGCAAGAGGAGGTGAGGAACGTTATACTTGGAAGGTATGAAGCAATTTTCAATGATGCGGTATTGATAGGTGATAGACAGTCTGCATTAAGGGCATTGGAAAACATAGGAAAGATATACCGTATAAATGATGATGTAAAGACGAATGTTAATATCAATACCGATAAGGCGGGTAATGTTAAGATTCAGTTCGGTTTTAAAGACGATGATGAGGAGAATGAAGAATGAGTGCGGTACAGTTTGACATAAAACTTTCAGAGGCACAGCAAGAGGTATATGACATGGTGCATAGAAAGGATCTGAAGTATATTACCGTTGTATTCAGCAGACAGTCAGGAAAGACGGTGTTAATGCTTTGCCTTGTAATAGAGTGGCTTATCAATAAGAATGCGAATATTGCCTATGTGTGTCGTAACTATATACTTGCCAAGAAGTTATACCGTCAACTTGTAAAGATATTACCAAAGGATTTTATAAAGAACGCTAATGGGAGTGATTTCTTCATCGAAAGTGTATATGGTGGACAATTGACATTCTTTTCTGCTGAGAGTGGCGCAAGCCTTAGAGGACAGACATTTACACACATGATATGTGATGAGTTTGCCTTCTTTAAGATGGAACAGACAGACGGTACACACCTTTGGAATGACATTCTATCACCAACAGTTAAAGCACAAGGGGAGAAGGTTGTATTTGTAAGCACCCCACTTGGTAAACAGAATATGCTCTATGAAATGTATCTAAGGGGATTATCACCCGAATATCCAAAGTACGGTAGCATACTGAAGACTATCTATGATGATGGCTTTATAACTCCTGATGGAATAGAAGATATAAAGAAAAGTATACCGGAGATGAGTTTTAGAAGTGAATATTTATGTGAATTTCTCGATGGTGCATTAACTTTCTTTACCGGTTTTGAAAATTGCTTTGAAAACTTTAGATATACAGCATCAACAGAGTGGGTTGGTATTGATGTCAGTGCAAATGGTGAGGATGCAACCGTTGTTGCAAGGATAAACGATAAGAATGAGGTAAAGGTTGAAAAGATTGACGGTACACTTGATAAGAAGTATGAGAAGATAGCGAACATCATTAACCGTATAAACCCCAATGCAGTGTATTTTGAAGTGAATGGAATAGGAGCGCCAATGTATAATGAAGTACAGAAGATGCTAAGGAATAAGAATAGAATGCATGAATGGACTACAACCAATGAAAGCAAGGAAGAGATAATAACGGATCTTGCAGTAGAGATTGCCAATAAGAATATCCATTTCGATAGCACAGATACAGAGTTATATGGTGAGTTTGGCACATTCATAGCGAAGATAAGCAAGACAAAGAAACTTACATTTGGAGCGCAGAATGGTAGGCATGATGATATGGTGATGGCGGTTGCAATGGCGCTGAAATGTAAGAAGGATTATAGGCGAAATAGAAATAATAATAACACATTTATAACGGCATTTGGTAGTAGAGGATGGGCGAAATAATGGAAGACAGCGAAAAGATAATTGATTTGGGTGAGTGGACTGTTCCCACATCATGGGATGATATAACGGTAGAAAAGTTTAGTGAACTTGAGCGTTTCTATGAAGGCAAGGATGAAAAGTTTAATACTATTGATGCGTTACATATACTGACAGACAAGACAGCAGACGAGGTAATGGCATTACCCATTGACTTTGTAGAGAAGATGTTGGGGCAATTAAAGTTCTTATATACACCAACAGAGCCAATTAAACCGTCAAATCAGATTGAGATTGACGGTGAAAAGTATACAGTACATACTGAGAGACAAATGAAAACAGGTGAGTTTGTAGCAGTTGATACGGTATTAAAGGCTGATAGGCATGATTATGCAAGCATAATGGCAATACTATGTAGGAAGGATGGAGAAGAATATGATAGCAAGTTTGAGAATGAGATATTGCCCGATCGTATAGAGTTATTCAAAAAGCAGTCAATGCTTAAGATACGTCCCATTGCGTCTTTTTTTTTAAGTATTTGGAGTCTATCCACAGCACCTTCCCTATTGTCTTTACTCATAAAGGAAGAGTTGAACAACACAGCCAAGAGTATAGAGACTTTAAGAAAAGATGGTCGTTTATCGCTACTGTCTACGATGCGGCTGAAGAGAAAATTGAAAAAGTTGAAGAAATCAATAGAACGTATCTGAACGATTTTCTACAGTATATGACATACATGACTGACAAGGGAGAAATGGAAAGGGCTGAAGAGAAATTTAAAGAAACATTAAGGAAGATGAAAAATAACCGGTGAAGATTAAAGGGGTTAGTTAACGCTAACCCTTTTTTGTTGGTACAAAGTATGTTTATTATAAAAAGATGTAGAAAATGGCAAGTGCAACAAAAGAATATAAGATTGTCATAAACGGTTTAACTGAGAGCGTTAGCCAAGTGAAGGCTTTGAGTAGTTCACTTGATGCACTTAAGGCTAAAATAGATGCCCTCAAAAGTCAGACTATCAATGTTACGGCTAATGGTAATGGCGGTGGTAACAAGACATCTGAACTTGATCAAGAGAATAAGTTGCTCAAGCAGATAGAAGCAACTGAAAGGAAGATATCTGAAACTCGTTCCGATGATTATAAGGAACTTGTTCGTTTGAAAGATGAGTTGAAGCAAATTAAGAAGCAACAAGACGCTGCTGCTGCAAGTGCTAAACTCATGAACAACGAATATTCCCGTAACACAATGGCGGGCATGAAGGAAGAGTTGAAAGATATCCTCAGAGTAATGGACTCGCTTGATGTAGATAGCAATGAGTATAAGCAACTTAACCAAGACGCTAAGGAACTTCAAGAAACCCTCCGCGACCTTGAGGCTGCTCGCTCTTCTTTTGGCCGTAACGTTGGAAATTACACCTCAGCAGTTGATGGCTTTGATAAGTTGAAGGTTGCTGTTGGTGGTACGGTATATGAGTTTAACAGCCTAAGAGAAGCAGAAACCAAATTAAAAAACAATTTGGGTGTACTCATCCATAACAATAAGGAGAATACAGAACAGTATCAGGAGTTAGAAGAAGCGATATCCAAGGTTATAGATGCTCAGAAGAAACTAAACTCTGCAATTGGTGACGCTAAAGCAAGTTCACAGACGATGGACAATATGCTTGATACCTTTGAGAGTATTGCAGCGTTTGGCAATGCTATGGGTGGTATCAGAGCATTCTTTGGTTTTGATGATGCGCAAATACAGAAGTCAATACAAAGGCTTGTGGCTCTTCAAAGCGTCCTACAAGGCATTGAGAAGATTAGGCAGCAGATGAATACCGGTGAAGGACTTGGAAAGATATTCTCAATTGGTTCAGATGCTGTGGATAGGTTTGTTGCGAAATTGACAGGTGCTGAAGTAACGATGGAAGGACTTACAAAGTCCTCTAAGGCTGCAACAACCGCTGTTAGATTATTGTCAAGTGCTTTGAAGATGATAGGGATAGGCGTCATAACCGCTGTCGTTACCGCTGCCCTTTCTGCCATTCAGAGACTGTCAGAGGAACAGAAGAACCTCATAAACACATCTGACATCCTCAATGCCAAGATGGCTGTGCTCAACAATACGGTGGAGACACTTAAGGAACAGGCAAGGTCTGACTATCTGAAGGGTGTCATTACCGAGGAGGAGTATCTCGCAAAGGTGTATGAGGCTGAGAATAGATACCTGAGGGAGAACATAAAACTTTGGAGGCAGAGATCCAATGAGTCCTATTCACCTTTAGACAACCCGCTTAACGGCAGACTTAGGAAAGAGAACGGCAGCGGTGGGTACGACTACATGTCAAACCTTGGTATCTTCTCTTCAAAGCAAGTTGAAACCGGCATAAAGGACTTGGAGGACTTGGAGCACAGGTTCAACATGCTGAGCAATGACCTTCTTGAGGACAGCAGCATTTGGGAAAAGGCTTGGGAGGTAATAGCACACCCAAAACTGAACAAGAGGAACTTGGTGAACATGATGGGCAACGACATCATTGTGGAATATGTCAACCAAATACAGAAAATAGACCTCAATGCCAAGGACGCTGAGAAAAGCATAGGGTCGCTGTATCATAGGATGCAGGACTCAAGGGCGTTCCAAGAGGCTTATGCCAACATCGATAAGATAGTCCCCGATGAGAAGCTTGCCGATAACATAAAGACGATAGTTGACGCATTTAATGAACTTGGGAAGGCAGCGGAGAAGAACACAGTGGATGCAGCCAAGGCATTGCAGCAACTGAACATCGACACAATGAACGACAGGGGGCTTGGTGCCTATGCCAAGCAAAGGGCTGAACTCGCCAAGCAAGAACAAGATGAGTTGATGCAGTATGAGCATAATGAAGAGGTAAGAAACAAGATTCGCGACAAATACGCCAAGCAAAGGGCTGACATAGACTTGGAAGAGACTAAGGCTGTAAGACAGGCTCAGAACGAGATAAGCAACTACCGCATACAAGCAATGAAGGAAGGGCTTGCTAAACAACTTGCTCAATTGAACCAAGAGAGGAAGGAAAGAATACAACAAGCACAAGAAACCGGTATTGCTGTAGGTGAGAAGATAAAGGCTATAGAGGAGTTGTATAATGCTCAGACACTCGAAGCAGAAAAGGAATGGGCTGAACAGATGACAGAAGCCTACAATGAGTTTTGGGAGAATATTGCAAATACCAACTTTGAAAATGCCAAGGCTAATTTTAAGACTCAGTTGGAAGATCTGTCAAAGTTACTCAAAGAACAAACTGAACAGTCTCAAGACAGAAACTTTAACGGTGTAGATACTTCTTACCCTCTTCGTTATAGTTTAAGGGATAAGACGAATATTGAAAATATACTTGGTGTATCCCTTGACGATCAGTCAACATTGTTGGAAAGGTACAATGAGATAATGAATGCCTCAAAGACTTTCTACAATGAAGTACTCAACTTGCAGACAGAGTACTACAACAAGTCCAATGAGATTCAGCAGGAGTCTTTAATGAAACAAGAAGAGGCTGACAAGGCTGCTGAGGAAAAGAGGTATAACGACCTCCTGACATCGATAGCCAAGCAAGAAGAGGCTGAGATGGACGGTCTTGTCAAGGATGAAAGCTATGAGAGGAAGAAAAAGGAAATAAGGGACAAATACAATAATTTAAGCGAGGCTGCTGAAAAGGCGCATATTAACAAACTTAAGTCAATAGAGGAAGAGCATAGGGTTGAGAGCGAAAAAAATGAGCAAACGCGTATTGACGGTATACAACAATCCACAAATGACTATTTTCAAAACAATTTAGAAAAGTATAGGGAGTTTTATAATCAATTGACAGATTTGGCTAATTCTCAGCCAATATTACATA
Organism: Candidatus Caccoplasma sp.; assembly: GCA_045654605.1. Classification (GTDB taxonomy): domain Bacteria; phylum Bacteroidota; class Bacteroidia; order Bacteroidales; family G3-4614; genus Caccoplasma_A. The sequence goes on from JAZONU010000165.1 coordinate 7,973, forward strand.
AGTCGGGCTTTATTAACATCAAGGCGACAAGGAAAAACTATCAAGAGGCGCTTGAAGGCTATAGAAAACTCCTATCAGATGTAGATGCAGCAAGGGATGATCTTATCGAAAAGTTCAATAATAAAGAACTTACCTTGGTTGATATGGAGAAAATCAAGGCTGAGTTGGCAGAACTTAAAAAGCAGATAATAGAAACATCAAGTGGCGCTCAAAATAAGCAGAAAGAAGAGGAAGAATCCAACATTGATAAGATTATGTCAGAGGTATCAATGTACACTTCTTATGGTCTGCAAACAATATCAAGCATATTTGATATGTTTTGGGCATTCCAAGATGCGGCATATGAGAAAGAAATGGAGCAGATCGACAAGGACATTGAGGCGTTGGAAAAGAAACTTAATGAACAAAAGGAACTTGTACAGAAATATGTCTCCGATGTCAATAGTATTGAAGATGAACTTGCAACGGCAAGGGGTGATCGCCGGCAAGAACTGATTGATCAACTCAATACTCAAAAGGCTGCTGAAAGGGAGGCATTGGCCGAACAGAAACGCATTGAAAGGGAAAAGGAGAAACTTGAACGGAAACAAGAAGAACTTGAATTAGAGCAAAGGAAAAGGCAGCATGAGAGAGATATAGCACAAGCAATCGTAAATGCCGCAATGGCTGTTAGTTTTGCACTTGCAAACCATTGGCCAATGCCTGCAATTGCACTTGCATCAATGGCAGCAGTACAAGGCGCTGCACAAGTAGCAGCAGTTAAGGCTCAGAAATTTGCAAGCGGTGGTATAATCGAAGGTAAGTCCCATGCAGCCGGTGGCGTTAAGGTGTTGGGTGGCGCTGCTGAAGTAGAAGGTGGTGAATTCATTACCAATAAGTATACAACGGCTAAGAATGCACAGTTGCTTGAGTTTATCAACGGTAAGAAGAAAAAGATATACTTAGAAGATATGATTGATTTCTATACTGACGGTAGAATGAAGAAGAACATCATATCAGCATCACCAAATAGAAGGTATGCAGATGGTGGACAATTACCTACCCTTAGAACTGATATCAATATCAATAACCGTATATTGGATGCTATTGAGTCTGTTGCTAATCGTCCTTCATATGTGAGTGTGGTTGAAATAGAAGACGTATCACAGAGCATGAGAAGTGTAAGAGCGCAAGCAGGATTGACTGAGTGATAACTAATGAAATGGGGGGTATCTATGATGGTATTCCCCTTTTTTGTTTATTATGAATATCAGTCCTTATAAAAAGGTATGTTTAATAAAAGGGTAATAGAAATGAAAAACGAAAGTTGGTCAGATTTATCAGTTAAGGAAAAAGCAGCAATAATCTCAGCGATTGCAGCCTTTATCGTTGGTTGGGCATTGACCATAGCCGGTTTCTGTGTTTACCCACTTGGAGAAATCGCAGACAGTATATTATGGGTACTTGGGCAAGCACTTATCTATGCTGCAAGTGTCTTTGGGATAACATCATACTTTACATGTGAATCAAGACGCTTGAAACGGGACATAACAGAGTTCGTTGAGAGAAGTATTGAAAGACAAAGCGAGCATGAATCAGAGAGCGAATAACATTATAATAGGCATATTGCTTACACTTGCTGTTATACTACTTATAACGGTTGGGCATTATAAGGGAAAGGTTAAGGATAAACCTCTCTCAGATACCCTTGTAACCGTACATTATGATACTGTTTACAATACAATATTTAAAGTAGTCGAAAAGCCCGTTTTAAGGCTCGTAGAGACGATAAAACATGATACGGTATATCAGTCCAACGATACCGTAATAACGCTTCCTATCGAAAGAAAAATATATAACGATACCATCATATGCGAAGAAGCAGACAGTGTCATATTGGAGAGTACTATAGTAGGCATAAATCCATCCTTAGAATCAATCAAAGCAAAGTTGAAAAGGCGAGAAATTCATCAAAGCACAGAGAAAATAATCACAAAGTACAAGGAAAAGAAAGGTTTTTATATCGCGCCTAATGCGTCAATTGGATACGGTATATTCAGTAAACAGCCGGATATCTACCTTGGTGTGGGAATAGGATACAGATTTTAATATGGAAGAACAACATTACAAGGTAGACTTTTATACAGACGATTGCGTCATGTACATTGCTGATGAGGGGTGGTATTTTACCGATATAACTGAGTTTTACAATTACGGTAGGATAATATATGACAGTCCAAAGGTTAAGTTCAGCAAGTATTATAAGGTTAAAAGAATATTAAAAGAGGATGAGTGAGTACATTACAAAAAACTTTACCTATGATGAATTAACCGGTTCAACAGTAGCAAAGAGACTTGGACTTGACAATACACCATCTGAGGTAGAGAAGAAGAGGCTTGTAATGCTTGCAAATGAGGTGTTACAGCCGATCAGGGACGCATGGAAGAGCGCAATCATTGTCAATAGTGCATATCGCAGTGAAGAGGTAAATAAAGCCGTAGGAGGCGTTAAAAACAGTCAACATAGAAAAGGTGAGGCTGCTGATATAACGGTTGGTAGTAAGGAAAGGAATAAGAAGTTATTCAATTTTATACAGAAGTTGATTAATAACGGTACAATAGAAGTTGGACAACTTATTGACGAATATCATTATAGTTGGATACATGTATCACTACCAAGGTCGAATGCAATGAACAATCAGATACTACACTTAGGTTAAGAATCATCGCTCGTTTATCTATATACATTTCGCTACACATTATGGACGGCAGAGGGATTAGACGGTGACTAATCCCTCATTTTTATGGGTATTTTTTGCTGAGTATGTTTAATGTAAAAGGAATCAATCCTTTGTAATAATAAGATTAAAAAACAGAAATTAATATGGCATTAGCACAGACAAATTACATTGACGACAGTGGTCTCAATTATTGTGGTACTGAGGCTCAAGAAATATTCGCTAAGGATATTTACAACATCGACCTCAGACAGTACGGTATTACTTTCATCGACGGTCTGAAAGGCAAGCGCAAAATCTACATGGGTACTCCTGATGCTGCATGGCAAGCATACTCTTGTCCTTTTACTCCTGATGGTGAAGTTTCTCTTGCAGAGGCTGAAATTGAGCCGGTTGCAATAAAAGTTAACAAGGAGTTCTGTAGGAATGAATTTTGGGACAACTACCTTGTTGAACAAACTTCTATCACTTTAAACGGTGGTATTCCTCGTTCATTCTCTGAGTGGTATTTCGACATGTTGCGCAAGCAAATGGCAAAGGAATATCAGCAAATCTTTTGGCAGGGTGACGTTGACGCTTCAGGTTCTGTTCTTTCAGTAACTGATGGTGTTGAGAAGAAGTTGGTTGAAGATGGTGCAGAGGTTATTTCCGGTGCTGCTTTCACTGTTGATAACGCAATCTCTCAGGTAGAGGCTGTTATTATGGCAGGCATCGAACTTGCTGCTACTGATGGTGTTGATACTGAAGGTTACAAGGTATTCATCAACCATGCAGATGCAAGGGTACTTGAGGTTGCTCTTGGTAAAGTTTGCTGCGGTAATTCAAGAGATCAGATCTTTGGTAACTACGCTCGCGAGAACGGACGTATCTTCATAATGGGTTATGAGGTTGTTCCATCAATGGTTAGCAAGTCAACCGTTATATTTGGTCCGGCTAAGAATCTTGTTCTTGGTTTCGATACTTATGACAGCCACTTGCAGTACAAGTTGATTTACATGATGGATACTACTCTTGATGACATGTACCGCGTTGCTGCTATCAGCAATATCGCTGTAGGTGTTGTATTCCCTGAACTCTTCGTAATCAGCAAACCTTAATAACTAATTAAAAGAAAGAAAGGATATAACATATGGCTATTTGTACACTTAATAGGGATCTTTTGAAAAGCACTTCATGCGGCTATTCACTCCCAACCATTACCGATATCTACCTTGCTAACTTTGAAGATGTAACCGCTACTGCTATTTCTGCAGGCACCGGTGCTTCTGCAGGTTGTGAGGAAGTAACGGGTATCACATTGGAGAGCGGTACTACATTCTACCACATCGAGCCTGCAAAGGACTCTGTGACTTTCGCAGATGAACTGACTGTTGGTGATAGCGGTAATAAATATCGCGCTCAGAGCCTTACCTTCACTGTTAACGGTACTTACGATGCTTGCATGCATGGTGCATTGGACGCCCTTTCACTTGGACGTTACATTGCAGTTGTTAAGACTGCTGAAGGTTCTTATTTGATGTTAGGTAGGGTTACCGGTGTTGAGGCTGAATCTGCTTCTATCAACGGTGGTGAAACTAACGGTTTGATTGTTACTTTGAGTGCAAACACTACTGAGTCAGCACTTCCATTGTCTGCTGCTGCAATCGCAGTTGTTCTTGGTGACTAATTCTAACACTACATAGATAACAATTCGGTTATCGAGGGGTACAGAATCGCTGTACCCCTTTTTTATGGCCTCTGAGTATGTTTAATATAAAGACAAAGTGAAATGCTTAAGGATATTGTTAACATAATAAAGAATGTTGCGTTAAGGCATAAAGGGGTGCGTACTTTCAGATATCAGTCAGATCTGCTGAATAATGCACAGAATAACTACGGTACATACCAAGTGTACCTTGATGATATCTCTCATCATGCATTAAACATCACTACCAATATATTTAAGGTGGAGTTTGAAATGTATGTGCTTGCACAGCCAACAAAGGAACAAGACTCAATCCTTGATATACAGGATAACGCGTATACAATAGCGGTTAATATACTTGGATATTTAGATAACATGCCCGAATATCAAGGAATATTATCAGTATATGACTATGACATCATGACGCTTGCACATTATACAGATGATGACAGTGCCGGTGTTAGAATGAGCATTGTTTTGGCAGTGCCTTCACCTCTCAATCTCTGTACATTGGAGGATAACTTTAACGATGAGCCATATGAGGAAGACGATGATGTTGATATAACCGTTGATGATAAAGAGATAGGCGATTTGCAGATAACTAAAATAAAACTCCCAAAGAATGACAGATGTTAAAGCACTTCTCAAAGGACTTGCTGAAGACATAAAGGCTGAGGTATTAAGACGCATGTCGAGTTCCATAGGTATTAATCCGAGAACCGGTACGAATACACTTGTGGGTAGCGACTTGTATAACAGTGTTAATACTACGGTTGATGGTGATAACACAATAGTCTTTTCAATCCTTCAGCATTGGGAGTATGTGGCATTGGGATGGAAGCATACAGGAAGATTTCCTGGTACAAAGCACTTATTCCTGCAGAATCTAAGTGATTGGATAGATAGGAAGAATGTACATTTAGGGAACATGACCCACACACAGATGGTTTATGTTATATACCGTAAGATAAATATGGAAGGTATCAAGGCAAGACCCTTCCTAACATACGATCCACATGAAGACCCGTCTGTTATAATGCCTTTCTTGAATGATTTCTTCGATTCATTCGCTGATAAGGTATTCGATGAAATAACAAAAGAAATAGATAAGAAGTTTACATAAAATGGCAAGCATTACATATAACGGTTTATCAAGCCCTTCTCTGCTTACTTTCAGTGATATTCCTAATATATTGAAAGTCAGTGAGAATTTTACAGGCTCAAAATCACAGATAACAATTAATGTTGTTGGTGGTAGTACAGCATTGGCAACCGGTAACAGCCAATATTACATTACAGTACTTGATGAGACAATAGAGAATGTTATTGACTATTCTAACGCCACAGGAAGAAGGTTTTATATATCAGACACTGTAAGTACTGCTGTATCAATTGCAATGGCTCTTCGCAATTGTGGTAGCATCATGAGCGAGTGGGATATCACCTATTCCCAAAGTTCTGTCTATCTAAAGGCTAAGACATACGGTAGCAAACTTAATCGTACAAGTGTACTTGTAACAAATCTACCTTCATCTGTGCTTACCTATTCACTGTATGACGGTTCACAAAGTTCAGACATGTTGGGTGGTAAGGTGATTGTAAAGGTTCTTCATGATGGTGCTGAGGTAACTGACATGACAAAGTATTGGTATGACAACTCTGTTGGATTCGATATATCACCCGTATTGCAGACGTTCCTTAATTATGGCAATGGTGAAAGATATTCGCTTCAGGTAGACGGTATATCAAATAATGGTCGTTATACCAATATTGGCAGCATTCCCGAACAGATTGCCACTTATGGTTATTATGCGAATGACAGTGAAAAGTACCTATCCATAAATAACAGGATATTACTCAACAATAAGGGACTATTCTATACATACAGCAATGTTATTCCATTAACGGTTATGTCGCCAAACCAAAGCGCAACCATTTCTTGGTCGGCATATACAAGCAACATGGTTCAGTTGGGAGGCGGAACATCCCCTGCAAGTCCCGTTAATGGTTATTTTGCTGACGTTACAGTGACAGTGCCGAATAGCATATTTACAGACTCATACATCGTTGATATTTCCTATGGTGGGGATACTATAAGGTTCAACGTTATAAAGCCTCTGAAGGCAGCAGAAGGGTATGTAAGGGTATATTGGAGAAATGAGTACGGTGGCATATCATTCTTTGACTTTACGGGACAAATGGCAGAGAGCAATAGCAACAGCATAGAGACATACAATGAGAATATCTATGGACTCTATGACGGTAGATATGAAGGAAAGCACATTTATCAGAATGAAGCAAAGACTTCTTATACCGTAACATCCCAACTGCTTAAGAAGGGTGGAGAGTTATTTGCTCATTCACTCCTTAAGAGCAAAAAGTTATGGGTTAGGGAGAATAACAAGGACAAGGTTGTGATACCAAAGGGTGTTGATGTTTTAGAAATAGAGAATCAAAACGATGTATTTCAAGTTAGGTTCTCATATGAATACGGAGAAAATCTTTAAAAATCATGATTATCGACAATAAGCACATAGTATCAATATATGTCAGTGGCAAGTTGCTTGAGTTGGAGAATAGCAGTTCATCCAATATACGGTTAAATGAAACAATATTCAACCCAACGAAGAGTCAGACAACACAGGCAAGTTATAGTTTTTCATTCAGTATACCGTCAACGCCTAATAATAACGAGATATTGGGGTTTGCAAATGTCCTTCCTCATGATGGAAAGTTTTTGGCAAGGTATAATTGTGAGGTGTATGCAGATGAAACACTGATATTCAAGGGTAGTCTTTCTATCAGTGAGTTCGATCATGATAAGCAGCAATACAAGGCAAATCTTATATCATTTAAGGTGAACGACTTGGATGAGATATTTGATGATGCGGTGTTATCAGATATCCCTTGGTATGTGGACTTTCAAGGCGCTTCAACAATAAATGCGGTTAATGCTGATTATACATCAAAGTATTATTTTCCATTTGTAAGCTATGGTGTATTCCAAAAGAAACCTTATTTAACAGATGAGGTTGGTAATGAGTATACATCAAAGTTCAATATTGACATGTACAATAGGTTTTGGGTAGAGTCATTTTACCCGTCAATGAATGTCATGGAGACGGTTAAAAAGGCGTTGGAATGGAAGGGATATACCGTTGGTGGTACAGCATTTCAAGATAGGGTTACAAGTGGGTTATTTGCATCATGCAACCTTTCAAGCGAACAGATACCAACATATAACCTTGGTAACCCAAGATTCGGAAAGGTGGTTATTGGTGGTTCATGGAACAATGCAACACAGACAGACACTTCTTTCTACCAAGACCTTGATTATCCGTATGAGAAGATAGGTTTTTCAACGGCAGATCTGCAGTACAATTTCAAGGGTATTGATGTATGGAATATGTGGGAAACGATGAACACCACCAACCTATCAGAACAATATCTTTTTGACCCTGAAGAAAATTGTGTTGTTGTACCGGCAGATGGTTGGTACAGGATAAGACTTGTGGTATCTGCTGAATTGTCAGGTTATGGAACCACATTCACAGCAGAACAATACAGAACATCAGGTGCAGCATCCGAATATACGGTTGAAAACACCACCATAACTTGCAATTTGTCAGGGCAGACACCACTTGAAATACAGTTGGTTAGGAACTACGATGAAAATATCGAACTTATCAAGGGTAAGAAGAATGTTAGATACATGAACGGAAACCCCAATGATGAGTACTACGGTCAAGATGGCGGAAGAACATCGCCTAATAAAGTAGAGTGGTACACAGAGTACCCGCATCAAAAACTATACGATGCTGAGAACCCTACAAAGGGAAATGAGGCTACTGCAAAGGCAGTTGGTTCAACATCTACGACTGACAGTCAAGGAAGAACGGGTGGAAGGGTATCATCAGACAATACAACTATTGGTGGCGGTTCAAGGACAACTACAAGGAGAAGACCAGGACAGACAGAGCATACCATAGGATATATGCATAAGGATGGGAATAATGTCGTTATGCCTTATGACCAAAATGTATCAGAGGCGTTCATATGCGGTTTTTCTTCGATAGGTGATGGTACGGTATCTGTTATGAAAAACGGTAAGTCTTGGTACAGAGGAAATGCCATTAAAAATAAGGTTTTGGCAAATGTAACGGGTCTTGAGTTCGTTACGAAGAGTGGTACATCATTCGTATCTGAGGATACATCTATGAATTATAATACATATCCGGAGTCTCCTGCAAATGTATGCAATACAACACTTGGAATGTTTATGAGCGGACAGGTACATCTATGTGTCTATCTTAAGAAGAATGATATACTTGAATTGATGGCAATACAGAGGGATTTCAGCGGACAGAAATATGTATGCAGTGCATCAACCTATTTTGAAATGGAGGCTGTATCACCCATTATTGGTGAAGAGAAATTAAGAAGCACCGGATATAACTACTATACTCCTACTGCATTCCCATATGAACTTAACCTTTCAAACTTCATGAACAATGAAATGAGGATTGCTGATTGGATTAAGCAAGTGTGCGACACACTAAATATAGAGATTGTACAAGATGGCAAGAATATCGATTTTAATGTCCGTAGAGGCATTAAAAAAGACGGTATGGCATATATATCCATTGATGACAGAGTGAGTGACAGAGAGGCTGTAAGCAGCCGAATTAACTATCCTGCAAGGCTTGGTGCAAAGTGGAATATCAACGTTGATGAATATGGGTATGAAACAACCGTTCCTTCTGAGTGGATAAATGAAACTGATTGGGCGGATCATGGTGATAAGGGCTATGAGATTGTGCAGTTAGATAGTGATCCGTATAACACTTCATCAGATGTGATGGATTCAAGGTTCTCATACTGTTGGTATGTTCCTTTCAACCTTATGCAGGAAGGTACATCAGGCACTCAGTTAACAACGTTAAATATTCCGGTAATTGAATTGTCAGAGTTTATGGCCGATGGGTATGGTTATGATGAGGCAATGAAACATGACGGTTATTCACTTACTCAGAGATTTTGGTTTAGACAAAACCCATCGCAGTATACAAGGCAACTTGCAAGTTGGATGGATGAGAATGTTTATCTTGACATACCAACACCGTTATTGGATGATGTGATGATGTCTTATAAGTACACTGAGAAGAGTTTATTGACTGAATTACTCAATGTCTATCCAAGACTATCATCCAACTATGTTACCATTAATGTGTACCTTACACCTCAAGAGTATATGCTTCTTAAAGCCGGTACAAAAGTTAGATTTAATGATGACATCTACATATGTTGTGAGATAAGTGGATTTGATGCGAGTGGTACTAACTTGACAAAGTTAAAACTTATGAAACAGTGATGAACGAAATGGGGATATTTAAACGATATTCCCATTTTTTTTGTCTTTCAGATATGTTTATAATAAAAAGAATACAATGCCGGTTTCAATATACGAATTAGACTGCAAGTATCAGAGACTCAATCTTAAGAAAGAGGTGTATCTTATCCCTGAGAGTCATCTTAAGAGAATACACATAGATAACGGTGCAGCATACATAGACGGTCTTGACACACTGCCAACACATATATCAGTTGAGGAAGTGACTCTTAACGAGGAAACATCGTTGGACGAGAGATTTAGGTTCTCAAAAAACCTTACATTCAAGGTTAGGGGTAGAAAGGACTTGGATTTCTTGGATGAAAAGTACTATGCCATTGTGGTTACAGAAGAAGATGTAAAGTATTGCGTTAACGTTGAGTTCCCATCAACGGTCACATACGCATATACACTGTCACAAGACACCGATGAGACACAATTTACGCTTCGTACAGAGTCAAATCACCCAACTCTAAGGCTTGCTACTGACATATCATCAGCAATCGACTGTAAGGGCTATTTTCTGTCTTGTGTAAAGGAAATAAGGCTCTTGGAGAAGTATAAGGCAGCACTTAGAGAAGGACATGGTGTAACGAGTTCTGAGGCTTTTAAGAAGGTTGACTACCTAAAGGAGTCAATAACATTCACAGAGGCTTATAACGGCAACAATGTTACCACAACCCTTTCATTTGACATCCCACTTTCAGAATATAAAAGCAGTTGGCATTACAATTTACTTGAATTTATATACAATACCTATTCTCTTATATTAGAGGCATGTGGTGGTTATCATTATGCAGGGTTTAACTTTGGATTAGAGCCTGCATTTACCGTTAATGGCGATGGTGATAACGCTATGATAAGCATTGTACTTACAGAGGTTTCAGACAGAGGTGGCAAGTTCTATGTCAACCCTCTCCCTGAGGATATCAACAGTTCAACTACCTATGTATTTACAGATGAAAACGGTGGTTATATATGTATAGAGGGTGGACTTGCACAGTATACACTTCAGAAGGAACTTAACTTCCTTGATAACCCTACCGGCAATTACAGAGCCTTAGTTGGGTATGAGGGTATGTTTCCCGATCTGAACATTGTTGGCACATTCAGCGAGGTTATGATGTTCCAAACCGATAAATGCGGTGGTGAAGGTGGTGGTGGAATGACAGGTGGAACACTTCCTGACATCATCGAACTACAGAGTGGACAATGTAAGTCATACACATTCTCAGCAGTGTGCGATTGGCATGTATCAGAAATCACATCCGATCTTACTGTAACCCCAATGAGCGGTGTTGCAAACAGACTGTATACAATAACGGTATGTAAGAATGGGGATTCAGGTTATAATCCCGGTGGTGGAACAACTGATTAAAATAAAAGATAAATAAGATGAGTTCATTTTTCGAAATATCATATTGCGACCAAATAAAACATGTTGATGTGGTAGATAAGATACCTCAAAGTGGTGGAACATTGCCATCAACAATTACATTTGATGGTATAGGCTGTAAAAACTATACCTTCTCTGCAAACTGCGATTGGGATATGACATCTACAAGCCCTAATATAACCGTAACACCAAGCACCGGTGCTGCAAATGTATTGTATGACATTTCAGTATGCTATATCGGTGAAGGAAATAAGGTTGTAGTGACAGATTTAAGTGGGAATACCTATTCAATACCATGCGATGATACGAATACGCTTAATTGGGAATATTATGAGTATCAAAAGACAAGCATCTCAGGGGGTTATAGAAACATTACTGAAGCAGTGATTGGTGATTGTGTTCAGGTATTAAGTGCAAGTTGTTTTCAGGATTGTAGAAATTTGGATTGCAGTTCGATATCAGGCGCAACAGGATTAAGAGAGATTGAAATGGCTGCATACGAAAATACACATGTTTATAGAAACAGACAACAAATATATGGAGGCACTTTAAACCTGCCAAATGGACTACAGAAGGTTGGTTCAAGGGCTTTTGGTTATACAGGGTTCAATAACCTTAATATACCTGCTTCGTTGACCGATATTGCTCATGGATATGGTGGTACAAATAACTATATGATAAGACACCCATTTGTGGGTATGACGGCACTTGGAACTTATGAATATGAAGAATATTCAGGGCTTACCTATTCAATAACGGTTGATACGGGAAATACTGTTTATGATTCAAGGAATAACTGCAATGCGATAATGGAAACTGCTACAGATACACTGATATTTGGTTGTCCTAATACCGTTATACCTGATGAAACAAAGATAATTGGAGTTTATGCATTTGTAGGTGGGGCTGAGTATTCAGGTAAGACAATAACAATACCAAGCAGTGTAACTGAAATACAAGTATCAGCATTTGAAGGATGCATATTGGATTCTGTAACAATTCTTGCCACAACACCACCAATAATGAGAGGTAGCAATTATACAGGCACAACAGGTAATAATTATGCGTTTTACGCCGGTTATGGTGTAACACCATACCCTATTTATGTACCAAGTGAGAGTGTGGAAACATATAAGGCAGCAGATGGATGGACTTACTATGCAGATAGAATAACAGCAATACCAAACAGTTAAGAAAAATGGCAAGACAAGCAACGATTATAGTAAATTATTGTAATGTATCAGGGACGGTGACAACCATATTCCCCGATGGGGGTACAAACAAGTGCTTACCAAATGGTTCAAACTATGAGGTAACTGCTGCTTTACAGACACTTACGGTTAATGTGCTTTGCCCCATAAGTGCAATTACGGGTGATTTGCAGAACACCTTTACATCTTCTCAGATAACATTTACCATACCTCAGAATGATTCAACGTCTCAGAGGATATTTACAGAGGTTGTGACATTTGTTGACGGTACAACTGCAACAATTTACATCACTCAGAAAGGATACAGTTCAAAATATGTACGGGTTCCAATATCTGAGCATTATATGTGCTATCAAGGCAATAAGTACTATGCAAACAGACAGATGATATCCTATGACGGTGGTGTAAATTACATATGGAAAGAACCACCCGTTTATGCCCGTTCAGCGACAATCTATTCAAGCGGTGATACTGACTGTTATGAAGGTGATTGTGAGTGGGAGGATTTGGTGGGACAAACCTACTGTCTTTCAGGCACTCTGTATTCTGTTCAGCAAAAGGTATGCGACGGTGTATATACTGAGGAAAAGAGACTGAACCAAGTGATAGGAGAGTGTACAGACCCTGCAGAAGGCTATGAATACAGATGGGTACTTTCAACGGGTCTTACCATATGCGGTGAGAATACAAGTGGTGGTACAGGACCAACACCTGACACAGGTGATACACCAACGGTTGTTACTGATAAGTGGATTGAAAATGGATATACATGTAGTGGATATGACAAGTATATCGAAGAGGTGCATGTATATTCAACTGACGGTGAGATATTTTTCCCTGAATACCCACCTGAGGTACGACTTGGTGCATTGGTAGAAGAAAATAGTGAGTATTGTGGCTATGAACTAAAAACAAAGTGGCAAGATGACGGTGATGAGGATTGCTACGGTACAACGCTAAGGCATGTGCTTGTTAAGTACGTCTCAGACGATATGGGTCAGACTTGGACAAAGGCTGTTCCTGAAGAGACAAAGCCGGGCGATATCATCGAGACAATGAGCCCTACATGCGGATACATAGATTGGGAGGCATATAAGTACATTGGTGTATATGATGGCGATGCAACAAATCCACACCTTGTAGACTATAACGGCTCATATGTAGTTACAACTGCTGATACAAAACCAAGTGGTGAGGATATATCACACCTTACAAGGATAATAGTAGGCTCTGCTGTTACTGCCATAAGTGATTACTGCTTCGAAAGTGCTGTAAATCTTACTGAAACGGGAACACTTCCAAATACACTAAGGAGCATTGGTACCGGTGCATTTGCATATTGTACGTCATTGCCTAACAGTGGAATAACACTTAACGAGGGATTGCAGACGATAGGAACGAATGCATTCAACCACTGTACAAGCCTTACAAGTATGAGAATACCATCAACGGTGACAAGCATTGGGCAAGGTGCTTTTTGGGGCTGTACAAACATAACAAGCATCACATTCGTAGGAAATACACCACCTACACTGCCAAATACATCATTTGATGACCTTCCAAGCAATTATGTGATATATGTTCCTTATGCAGCATTAACGACATATCAAACGGCTTATAGTTGGTGTAGTTCGCATATACAGGGTTCAATAACCCCAAATCCTAATGTACCAACAATGTAATAAATGTAATAATAAAAGACAAAGATGGGAGTTTATACTTTATATAGGGCATATTATAAGCAGAGAAGACCTTCAGGCAGCACTCAGAGTTGGCAGACAGTTTTACCAATGGAGATATCATACACTGACGGATCGGGACATACAACGGTTATTGAAGAAAACAGTACTCATTGTGGCTATGAGCCTCCAATAGAGCCTATTTATCGTTGGGTGAATATACCGATTAACCAAGACTATGACTGTGATACAACCACATATACCAAGTACTACAAGCAGAAGAGACAGGTATCATACGATAATGGTGCAACGTACAATGATGTATCTCCGGCTCAGTATCAAAGGGGTTCAGCATATGAAACGAACAGTATTGATTGTGGATATATTGATCCAACGGGATATAAGGTAATATTAACTTATAGGGATGGAACAACGAAATATATACCTTGCAATAGTTCTACCGAACTGACAGAAAGCGAAGTGAGGAGTGCTTATTCGGGCGAAGTTGTTAATGCTGTTGTGGGTAGTTGCGTAACAAAACTTTATCGATCTTTTTATAACTGTAAGTGCTTAACAAGTGTAACCATACCAAGCAGCGTAACTAAGATTGGTTTGGGCGCGTTTGATGGCTGTTCTTGTCTTACTAACGTTAATATCCCTAATAGCGTAACGACAATCGATGACAGCGCATTTGATGATTGTAGCAGTCTGACAAGCATAATTATACCTAACAGTGTTACAAGCATTGGCGGTAGTGCATTCTTCGGCTGTAGTGGTTTAACAAGTGTTACAATGCCTGACAGCATTCCTATTGGTACAAAATGTTTCGCTAATTGCGTTAATTTACAAAATATAAATTCAAACAGAGTAAAATTAAATCAAGGGGCTTTTGAGGGATGTAAAAGTCTTAGTTCAATCAATATTGACAATAGTGTAGATACGATTTTCACCAAAGCGTTCAATGGTTGTTCAAGTCTTACAAGTGTGACAATACCAAGTGGAGTTACAAGCATTGGCGATAGTGCATTCAAGGACTGTAGTAATTTAACAAGTATAACTATACCAACCGGTGTAACTATAATCAGTTACTATGCTTTTGAAAATTGCAGCAATTTAACAGAGATAATCATTCCAAATAGCGTAACAACTATTTGGTACGGGGCATTTAATGGCTGTTCAAGTCTTACAAGCATAACTATACCAAGCAGTGTGACGGCAATAACAAGTGGAAGTGCTATAGAAGATTGGAACATCATACAAGGATGTACTTCTCTCATAAGTGTTGTTGTGGATCAGAATAATACGGTATATGATTCAAGGAATAACTGCAATGCCATTATCAAAACCGACACTAATACATTGATAGGGGGTTGTAAGACAACCGTTATTCCAAGTGGCACTATATCAATAGGGCAGTGTGCTTTCAGAAATAATGAAGGCGTAACAAGTATGACTATACCACAAAGTGTTAATACGATAGGTAGGTATGCTTTCAGCGGTTGTACGGGTTTGATAAGTGTAAGTATCCCTAACGCATTAAGCAGTTTTGGCGTTGGAGCATTTGAGAATTGTAGTAGTTTAACAGGTATAACAATCCCTGATAGTGTTAGTTCAATACCATCATTCTGTTTCTGTGGTTGCAGTAGTTTAAGAAGTATAAACATCCCAAGTCGGGTGACTTCACTTTCAAACAATGCATTTGATGGGTGTTATAGTGTTACTTCAATAACGGTTGACGCAAACAATACAGTGTACGACTCAAGGGATAATTGCAACGCAATTATTGAAACCGACACTAATGCTTTGATATATGGTTGTAAAAATACGACTATTCCTAATACGGTGACAACGATCCGCGGACGCGCATTCTATGAAATATTGGGAATGACTTCTATTGATATACCATCTTCAGTTACTTACATCGGTGATAACGCATTTGGAGGTTGTTATAATGTTACTTCAATAACGGTTTCTAATAGCAATACCGCATATACCTCAAATGGGAATAACGGTATATTCTCAAAGAATGGTAAATCGTTAGTAGTTGGGTGTAGTACTACTGTTATTCCTAATGGTGTTACAAGTATTAACAATAATGCGTTTTTTGGATGTAAAAACCTTACAAGCATAACCATACCAAACAGTGTTACAAGCATCGGTAATTTTGCTTTTGACCATTGTTCAAGTCTTACAAGTGTAACAATTCCGGATAGTGTAACGAGTATAGGAACTGAGTCGTTTGGATATTGTACGAGTCTTCAGAGTGTGATAATAGGCGATGGGGTTGTTACCATACCATTAAACGCATTTATGGATTGTCCTAACTTGTCAAGTGTTACTTTTGGGGATAGTGTAACGAGTATAGGTCATTATGCTTTTACTCGCTCTAATCTTACAAGTGTGACATTACCAAGCAGTGTTACAACACTTGGTGAAGACGCTCTAAGGAATAAGAACGAAGATGTAGCGCAAGAAATAACATGGCTCGCAACTCAACCTTCGCAATCATCATTGTTTTTTAATTTTAACGCATGTGGAAGTGTTATTTATGTGCCATCATCTGCGGTAGAATATTATAAAAACAATTTCCGTTATGGGTATTATAGTGACTTTTTCAGAGCCATTGGCAGTTAACTAAATAATATGTTTATATAAAAAGAAGATAACTATATGAATAATTGCGATTATAACATCTACGACTATTGGGGCTGTTGTAACTCCATTGACCTTTCCCACTATGCCACTGATTCAGATATTGACAAACTGTGGGATGCGCTTGAGGCTATTTCAATAAGCGGTGAATGCGAATGCGATTTAACAGAGATTGAAGCCCAATTATCTGCAATACAGGCTTCGATCATAAGCCTTGCTGATAGAGTATCCACCCTTGAGGGAATAATGGCTCAGAAGGCAGATTCCTCAGCCCTTACAGAGATATGGGATGCGCTCTCAGAATGTTGCAGTGGAACACCAACGCCACCTGAGCCTCCAACCCCAACAGGCACAACCAAAAAGTTCGTAATAACGGTATCAGGAGGCTCAAACATTGAGGCTGATTGTGATACAGACTACTACTTGGACTCAACACAGACCAAGCAAGACTCAAGTACATTTATGAGATACCTTACCGCTGAGATTGGGGACTGTATAACTGAGATCGGTGATGGTGTATTTCAAGGCTGCTTTAACATGACAAGTATAACCGTACCAAGTGGAGTGACTGACATACATAACTACGCATTCTCAACAACTCATGTGGAGGCACCCGTAACACATTTGGATATCTATATCTACGCTACGATACCACCAACATTACATGATGATGGTGAGCCTCAATTTGGGTATTTCCCTGAAGATTGTACAATATATGTCCCAAGTGGCTCATTAACGGCATATCAAAGTGCATGGCCTGACATTGCATCGAAAATTCATGCAATTGTCTAAATCAAGTTAAGGGCTTATCAGTTTATGGTAAGCCTTTTCTTTTGAAAGTATGTTTAAAGAAATAAGCAATCAGATATGATATACAGTCAAATAAACGGGATGGAAGGTTACTATGAGTTGGTTGCTGATAACGGTGATAAGATGCTTATACCGTCAACCAATATAATCATAGTTAACGATGGGAGTGGTTTGCTCTCTATAAAAAACACAGCCTCAAGGTGTACAGTTGCACTTGTGAGAGATAATAATTAATAATAATTGAGATAGTTTCAAAATATTATGTCTGCAAATAAGATTCAATTAACAAAAAACGATGAGTCAGTACTCTTTACCTTCACTGACTCCAAACATTACCTTACCGGTAATGGACGAATTGAAGTGCCTTTGAACAGCCTATCGCTTGTTATCGATTCAAGCGACATGGTGACATTTAGAAAGGCTGCATCAAATGACATCTTCGTATCAGCACCTATCAGCGACTTTGGAATGTCAAAGGCTGAAATAGAGGAGTGGTACGCAGAGAATATGGTGGGTGCATCCGGAGGTGGTGGTATTGACCCTGAGACACTTGCTGAATTGGTATCAAGCGCTGAATATGTATCATCTTCTTCTACCATCGATTTTAAGAATGTCGACGGTGAGGTGATAAGCACAATAAACGCAGAACCTTTTATCACCGATGGTATGGTGGATAATGTTCAGATAAGCGGTAATAACCTTGTCATAACCTTTAATGTTGATGCGGGTAAACAACCTATTAGTATTCCACTGTCAAGCATATTTGACCCAAGCAACTACTATGATAAGAGCGCAACAGATACGCTTCTCAGTGGTAAGGTGGCTGTAACTGATTACAACACATATACGGCTGCTACCAATACCGCATTAAGTGGAAAGGCTGATGTATCTGCTGTAACGGCTATCGCTGATTCACTTAGTGGTAAGCAAGATACATTGCTATTCTATACCGAGGAAGACAATACTGAGGACGGTACAAAGGATGCTATGATTGAGACGGTTATTGAAGACACTGAGAACGGTGTAACAAAAACTGCATATGTAGAGTCACTTGTAAATGATTATTCTCCATTTGCTGAAATATATGCTTCTACTGAAGTTAACAATAGCGAAGAGTCATATCAAAAAAGTGCTGATGTATATGTTGATTCAGAAGATGGCCTTTATCTTGGTTATCAGACACAAGACGATAATGAACAGACTTACTCTGAAGCTAAATTAGAAATTGGTGCTAATGGTATTTCTCTAAATGTAGATAACGGAGAAGATATTGTATCCTTTAACGTCACCGCTGATGGTGTTGATATTGATGGTGATGCCGTTGTTACAGAATCCCAACTTATTGACTATGCTACGGTAGCATCACTTAGTGGAAAGCAAGACACCCTCATTGCCGGTAGTGGAATAACCATAAGTGGAAATGTTATCAGTGCTGATGGTGGAAGTAGTGATCCTAACAAGTTGGATGTAACGGCATTTACCGCATACAGTGCTGCAACTTCTACCGCAATAAGTGGAAAGGCTAACGCAAGCGATGTGGTGTCAATATCCGATTATGATGAGGCTCAGAGAGTGACTGCAACAGCCCTTAATGACCTAAATGATAGGAAACAAGACACCCTTGTAGCCGGTAGTGGAATTACCATAAGTGGAAATGTTATCAGTGCTGATGGTGGAGGTGGTTCGATAACAATTGACCAAACCCTTGACAGTGGTTCGACAAATGCTGTTGCAAATAGCGCGATAACGGATGCAATAGATGCTGTTTCTGATGCATTAAGTGGAAAGGTGGATACATCTGCTGTAACAAGTTCTGTAACAAGCGGTTCAACAGATGTTGTAACAAGTGGTGGTGTATATGAGCAGATGGGTGGTCTGAAACTTAGGAAACTAACACAAGCCCAATATGATGACCTTGTTACGAAGGATGATAATACCCTTTACATCATAACTAATGTTGTTAATAACGCTTAAAATAATATATAAGAAATATGGCAAATAAATATATACAAGCATATGCAACTGAGGCGGCTTATAACGCTGCAAGCAAACCAAGTCCTAATGTATCGTTCGTATATGCAACAGATAAGTTATACTACAACGGTGAAGAACATCAAATGCCTATTGATTACTCGACAAAGTATCTGACATTTGTCGCGTTGGAAGACGGAACGATTAGCTGTAGTTATAATTATAGAAATCTTTATTATTCATTGAATAGCGGTACTACTTGGACAAATTATACCGGTCAAGTGACGGTACAGAGTGGTAGTACTATTATGTGGAAGAGCAACGCCCCAATTGTTACTTATGCAAAAAACATCTCATTTTCTTCAACGGGGTTGATTAATATTGAAGGGAATGCACTGTCTCTTATTTACGGTGATGATTTTATAGGTAAAACAACCATTAGTACAGCGAAGAACCAAGAAGACTTCAAGGGGGCATTTGGCGCGTTAAAAATAGTGAGCGCTGAGAACCTAATTTTACTCGCTGCTAACACAAGTAGTTGTTATCAAGACGCTTTTGCAGGGTGTTCAACAATGACAATACCGCCAAAACTTCCTGCAACGGAATTGGGAGGTACTTGTTATGGTAATATGTTCGCAAGTTGTACGGGTCTAACTACTGCTCCTGAGCTTCCTGCAACTACATTGGCGCAACAATGCTATTGGAGAATGTTCTATGGTTGCACAAGTCTAACTACAGCACCTGAACTTCCTGCAACTACATTGGCAAATTGGTGTTATAATTATATGTTCAGTGGTTGTACAAGTCTAACAACAGCACCTTCAATACTTCCTGCAACTACATTGACAACTTCTTGTTATAGTTATATGTTCAATGGTTGTACAAACATTAATTCCGTAACTTGCCTTGCAACTTCGAATATAATTAGTTCAAATATTGGTTATTGGCTTGATGGTGTTGCTGCAACCGGTACATTCACAAAGAAAGCGGGAGTCACTTGGCCAAGTGGAGCAAGTGGTATCCCTACGGGTTGGACTGTGGTAGAGGTCTAACGCGTTAACCTAACCTAAATAACTAAAAGCCCATCACCATCAAATAAAAGGGTGGTGGATGGGTTTTTTTAATAATAATATAACAATTATATATTTTATGAGTATAAAAATTGGCGATACGTTATGATGCGTACCGCCATTTATATTTTCCTGCACTTATCTTTTTTCCTCTGCAACATTTAGAAATGTCACCATCATCTATGCCGGTTTGTCTTTCTGCCTCCATTATTGATTCGTACCTTGCTACAAGTGTCGTACCGTCAAGTTCTAATTGTTCAACTGCTTTTAGTAACCAATATGGTTTTCTCCCCTTTCTTTTTTCACTCATCTTTTTCTTGGCTTCTTCTGAGTGATGTTTGCCAAGCATACTTTGTTCTCCTTTATTTGATTCACTAATCTTCATACGAGTTTCTTCTGAAGTGGTATGACCTTTTTTCGTTTCGCTCATTTTTTTTATAGACTCTTCTGAGTGATGCTTACCGTACATTGGATTCTTTTCACCTTTCAAGCCTCTATGGTGCAAACTGATATGCTCACTATGTGTTAGCCAACACAAATTTGATATTGAGTTATTCCTCGGATTATGGTCTTTATGATGAACAACCAACCGTTCACTGCTGTCTAATAATTCATTTGGTATTGGCACAAACATTTCGGCTATCAAACAATGAAGATGTTTTGAAATTCGTTTTCCATTTTCTAAGATGAAGCCATATTTTTTATATCCGCCTTTATTAGTACTCCCATCAACTTTCTTCAAGTCACCATTCTTTTTAATTCTCCATAGCGACCAATCATTTTCTCCCTCTCCCTTTCCGAGTAGGTGGTCATCTAAACCATCGATATTATAAAAAGTATAATTATTCATATAACGCGTTATTTTATAAAATATAGTGTTTTGAACGGTTTTTTCAAACATTTTCCTTTAATCTCGAAAAGTATGTTTATAATGTAAAACAATAGTTTATTATGAGTATAAAAATTGGTTCGAACGATATAAGCAAGATATACCTTGGCTCTACAGAGATTGAGAAGATATACCAAGGTAGCACCGTCATATATTCAGGAGGTAGTGAACCGACACCACCAAGTTATGATACACAATACCTTACTTTTAGGGCTTTGGAGAGTGGTACGTTCAAATTCAGTGGTACAACGCCAACAACGGCAAATACATTGCAGTACTCAGTGGACAGCGGTGCAACATGGAATACCCTTGCCTTTAATACTGATAGCCCAACGGTACAAAGTGGTGGTACAATTATGTGGAAGGCAAGTGGATTGGCAACGGACACAAATAATGGAACATTGAAGTTTATTTCAACGGGTCGTTTTGAGGCTGAGGGAAATGTTATGTCACTCATAAGCGGTGATACATTCACAAGCGCAACAACAATACCAAGTAATAATTATTTCCATTGGTTATTTAATGGATGTTCGGGATTGACGAGTGCGGAAAACATGGTACTCCCTGCAACTACATTGGCAGTGGGTTGTTATAGTCAAATGTTCCAAGGTTGTACAAGTCTAACAACCCCGCCACAGCTTCCTGCAACCACATTGGCAAATAGTTGCTATTCATATATGTTCAATGGTTGTACGTCTTTGGCAACTGCGCCTGAACTTCCTGCTACTACATTGGCAGATTGGTGTTATAGCGGTATGTTCCAAGGTTGTACAAATCTAACAACGGCACCACAGCTTCCTGCAACCACATTAACAAATAGTTGCTATCAAAATATGTTCTATGCCTGTACAAGCCTAACAACAGCACCTGAACTTCCTGCAACAACATTAGCAGATTATTGTTATTATAGTATGTTCGAAAATTGCTCAAGCCTAACTACAGCACCACAACTCCCTGCAACTACGTTGGCAGAATGTTGTTATCAAGGTATGTTCGAAAATTGCTCAAGCCTAACTACAGCACCACAACTCCCTGCTACCACATTGGCAGATTATTGTTATTATAGTATGTTCGACAGTTGTACAAGCCTTAATTCCATTACTTGTCTTGCAACGGATATAAGTGCAGTCGATTGTACCACAAGTTGGGTGAATGGTGTTGCTTCAACAGGTACATTTACGTCTGCCGTAGGAATGGCTGATTGGAGGTGTGGCAAAAATGGTATACCTACCGATTGGACGGTTGTAGGTGGTGAGCCTTGCCAAGGTGGTGGCGATGTAGTGGTTGAATTGAATGCTGATGTAGACCTCAATCAATGGTGCGGTGTCGAATTGCCGCAATATTTGATAAATTTTGATCGCATGATTAATGGTAGTTTATATTTTAATGATAATGACTCAGATGCTTGTGATGGGAGTTTTTATATGGGGCAAGAGGTAGACATGAGATTTTCTTCTCCTCCAATTGACTTGGATAATTACAGATACCTATGTGCTTTGCAACCGAACTTTTTTGACTATCCCAACACTCTCTACTTCTCAGATGACCCTGACGCATAACCACATTTAATCACAATACTACTACTTATAAAGGGCGATGGGTAAATAATACTTATCGCCTTTTTTTATCCATAAAAACGCGTTATTTATCCATAAATATGTTTAATATAGAATAAAATATTTATATTTATGGGACGTAAACAAGGAAGTCTTAATAAGCCAAAAATAACCGGTAACAACCTATCTGTCTTACGTTTTGAGAAGCAGATAGAAGGATCCGCGATAACGCGTAAGAATACAGCGTATGATTTCATATCATGGGGTCAGCGTAACACATATCCTGACATACTCTTAGGGCTATATAACGAAAGCCCAACTCATCATGCAGCAATACAGTTTGAGGTTGCAAGCATCATAGGCAATGGTGTTGACTATGAGGCAATGAAACTTGACGGTAGTCAGGTATTCCCTAATTACGCGTATTCATATGATGAACTGATACGAAACCTTGCACTTGATTTCAGTCTATACGGTAGTTACGCGCTACAGATAATTAAGAACAAGGATGGAAAGTCGTACAGTTTTTGGCATATGCCTATGGACAAAGTACGCTGTGCGCCTTATGACGAAGACGGTCAAATAACTCAGTACGCGATAAGCAACGATTGGAGTAAGATATCACAGAATCCCCCTATATGGTTAGATAGTTTTGACATGAGGGACGAAAGCACCATCGAAAAGGGTAAGCCTTATCTGTATGTATATAGGAAGTACAGCCCAACTATGGAGTACTACACAAGCCCTACATACCAAGCAGCAATTAAGGCAATCGAAAGCGAATGCGAATACATGAATTTTGATCTTCGTACAACGGTTAATAACTTTGTTCCATCAGGTATGCTGTTGCTGAATGAGGTAGAGACAGACGAACAACGAAGAGAGGTAATAGACAACGTACAACGAATGTTCACCTCTTCAGAGGGAGCAAATAGCGTTATGATTGCTTTTCGTTCAAATGTGGAGGAGATTAAGCCGGAGTTTATCCCATTCACTGCAAGTCAGACAAATGTTGACTTATATTCGAATGCGAATCAAAGGAATATCAATAGGATATTAGCCGGTCATCAGATACCAAATGCATCACTCATAGGAATGCCCGATGTTAATAACAGTGGTTTTGCCTCAGAAGCCGATAAGTTAGAGACCGCATACCAACTCTATCAGAAGGTGGTTGGTAACTATAACCGTTCATGCGTCATTAAGACTATCAACGACATGTTTCGTCTGAATGGTGTCAATGTTGAAATTATCATGAAGCCACTTGTCTTTAATGACTTTGGTTCAGATAACGATACGGCTAATGATACCACAAGCACTGACGCGAATCAAGACACATCCACCGGTAACATCGAAGAACAAGTGACGGTTTGAGGATTCCATAATTGTATAAAGAAAAAAGAATAATAATATGATTATCAATAAAAAATATTTAAAGGAGAAATCTCCAATTCCTATCAACTACCAACTTGATGAACTCATGAACTATGTACCCGTTGCTGAAGCCATTTGGGTTAAGCCGGTAATTGGTGATGACTTCTATGACGAACTTCAAGAGCAAGTGGAAGAAGACGCGTTAACTGAGGAAAACGCAACATTACTTATTGACATTCTTTGGCAGTACCTATCATATGCAACGGTATTGGAAGGATTACCCGTTATTTGGGCGAACTTTTCTCAAGTTGGCATAACGCTTGGAAAGTCAGAAAATTCTGAGTCAGTGAGCCTTAAGGATATGACTTACATCGAACAGCACATAAGAAGGCAAGTTGAGGTACTTAAAGATCAACTGTACGACTACCTTGAGACACACCTTGAGTCATTCCCATTGTATCATTCAAGGAACTGCACATGTAACAAGTGTTGCACAAAGAATGGCAAACTGAATACCCCAAACCCTATGCAACAGATATACGGTATGAGGAGAAAATGCACCAATCTTAAGTAATAAAGTATGTTTAAAGTAAATAGAGTACTATTATGGCAAAACGTAGAAAGAAATATAAGGTAGGTATTGATTCAGAGACTTACGCGATAAGCCTTGTCATGGATCCTGCAATAGAGGAAGATTTTATCTACATGTCTGAGCAAGAACCGGTAAAGATACAAATGGCATCAGATGAGAAGCATATGTTATACGGTGCTGTACTTGTTCCTGACAAACCAATATACCGTATATCAGAGGATGGTGAGGAATATTACCTTCAGTTTACTGCTGAGTCCATAGAAAAGATGTCCCAAGACTTCATGAAGGAATACCGTCAACATAACATGACAATCGATCATGAAGAGGAAGCAACAGAGGTATATGTTGTGGAGTCATGGATTAAGGAAGACCTGTATAAGGATAAGTCAGTGGCATTGGGCTTGAATGAGCAATTGCCGGTGGGAACATGGTTCATCGGGACAAAGATAAACAACGTTGAGACATGGGAGAAGGTTAAGAACGGTGAATTGAAGGGATTCTCGGTCGAGAGCATGATACAGTTGGAGGATTTTGCAAAGATAAGCGATGATAATAAAGATAGCGAAAATATGATTGATTTAAGTGAGGTAACGGCAAAGGATTTCATTGATAAGGTTAAGAGCCTTATTGCCGATGCATGGAATAGCAAAGAAGAAGAGGTGGTGGAAGATACGGTTAATGTTGCGATGGAAGAAACACCAACAGTTACAGAGACTGTGGCAGAGACTGTAGTAGAGACTCCTGAAGAGCCGATCGCCCCTGAGGTGGTAGAGCAGCCCAAAGTGGAAGAGATCGCGGCTCCTGAGAGTAGCGATGTGGCAAATGAAGAGCCAAAAGTGGATGCGCATTTAGAAGAGTTGATTAAAAATCTCACTGCTGAGATTGCAGCACTCAAGGAGGCAAACAACGGTCTAACCGAAAAGGTTAAGGAAATGAGCCATGAGCCATCAACCAAG
The DNA here is from genome assembly GCA_045654605.1 of Candidatus Caccoplasma sp. Classification (GTDB taxonomy): domain Bacteria; phylum Bacteroidota; class Bacteroidia; order Bacteroidales; family G3-4614; genus Caccoplasma_A. Next base: position 33,919 of record JAZONU010000165.1, read on the forward strand.
CCAATAACCGTCAATGGAAAGCCAAATGGCGGTGGTGACGCGTATCAGCAATGGCGATCAACAATGAAAGAACTCTTAGGCAGATAACCAAATTTATTAACGGTTAAAAGGGTGCGTACCGTAATGGTATACACCCTTTTTCATTTAATTATGGCTGAAAAAAAAGTAATTAACTCATATTAGTTTTTTAAGGGTGTGGGTGCATCTACAACTTTCATACACCCCCACCACTTTATAGATACCGCAGTACCATCCATCGCGGACACCCGCAGCCAAACTATCCATTTCAAAAAAACCAAATACGCAAAATTATGCGTCTGTATTATTGAAGATATTATATAATCCTTTCTAAGCCCCGATCTCTTTATCGGGGTACAGTTATACCGTCTCAGTGACGATCTCGTCTCTGAGGGGCTTAAAATGCGTCTGAGGAAAGGTTAAGGTTTAGGTCTGAACCTCGACAGTTCTCCTTAGTTAGTATGATGACATGTATTCGTCCTCCATGCTGAAAATGATGATTGACGGGTCATCATGGCACTCACAGTAGTCCCTGACGATGCTGTACCAATAATAACCGTCATCCTCGTCCTTGTGACCATGAGCCCTTAAGTATATGTTAATGTGCCTCATGTACTCTCGCGATACCTTTAGATTGCTCGTCATATCAGCCATCAGTGCCTTACTTACCTTTATTTCGGTTTGCCCGAAGCAGTCCGGTATCTCATTAAGTATTGCCTTTCCAAGGCGAATGGCGTTGTGCTTAATGTCCTTTCCTTTCTTTAACATAGCTCTTATATTTTGTTGGTTAAACTTTCAAGTCTAATATTGCCGTCAACAACCTCAAATGAATCAAACTCTCTATCTGCGGTATCGCGCATCCAAAAAGTATCCAACCACTCATCGTTTTCCGTTTCGACGAGCAATGTCAAATAATTAACATTCTCATACTCATAATCACTATCGAATATTGGAGAGCATTCTATACCTTCTTCCGATACAAATATTGGAAGGCCGTCCTTTATTTCCGTTATCGTCCAAACCACACCGTCAACGTTTATTACTTCTTTTACCATAATCTTTATTTATTTTAATATTAAACTTCTTTTTAAAATGCTTGGGCTATGCTCCCGCACCACCCAAGCCAAACATGGAAAAATATTTCTTAGAATTAGTTATTACATGGCAAAGATACACATAATCTGCGAGAAAAGGAAGAAATTTATGTTAAATAATGTTAAAGGATTTGGAGCGTATCATTTTGCGCGTTAACTTTGCAGTTGCTCGGAGGTGTATACCTTATTATAATTACATATAACGATTTGGTTTTTTCAGTTTAATACTCCCAAGTATCGACTTGTCGGTGGTAACTGTTCTTTTCTTTTCTATGAACGAGTCCTTATCAGCATAGCATGTCGCATCACCCTTTGCACTGACATATACAACATAGTCATTCTTCACAACTACGCCAAAAACATTCTTGACCTTTGCATAAAACTTGACTTCATAGATGGTTGGCCTATGCCATTTCTCATACGCGATGGAATCCAATCCACTATAATTGCATTCAACAAATTTTCTATCTGTCACTTTATACTCATGTTTGCCTGTATGTGTCATTGTGATATAACCGTAGTATGTTGTAATGTTAGAATCAGATGCCGGTATTATGTTAATAACCATTGAATTCATTCCCGCATCTTCGCCGTATTCATCACAAAGTACCAAAGACGACGGGATTGATAGATTGCGTCTTAGTTCATTCAAAGCGATTTTCTTAATGCGGGTTTCATCTGACTCAGTCTTGATATTGAAATCGAAGATACTTACTGTCTGCGCTACTACTGCGAATAAACAAGCAAAAATTACGAATTCTAAAAGTTTTTTCATTGTGAATGTCTTATTTAATTAATTATTTAATACTTTACTTATAATGTCTTTTGATACTGCCTCTCTTTTTTGTTCCTCAGCGAGTTTCTGTATACCTTATTATATATATTAATTCTTGTTCGGCAAAATGTCATTCATTATATGACCCAATGGGTCTTTTTCCCACTTTGCCTTTTCCATACGCTCATTTTTTCTTTTTTCTCCGAGTTCAGTAAGACTAACGCTATATAGTATTGAGGGATTCTTAACTTCTTTCCACTCCATTGTATAATTCGTCACAACAGAAATTTTCGCTATGTCTTTCGATATTGTAACAATATTCTCTCGTATGTAATTAAATCTTTCCTTTAAATGAGATTCGAGTGTTTTATTAAAAGATATAGTTTCTTCCTTAAACAGAACCCCATAAAATTCGTATTCATTAGGTACTACAATTTCGTAATCTTCTTTTAAAGTTGTGTTTGGATTAAATGACAGCGCCTTTTGTGTAAGTATTATCTCTACTTTTACTTCGTAGTACTCTGAAAGTTCTTCTATTTCTTCCTCTGTCACTATTTGTTGCTTTTCTTTATACTCGACATTGCAGTAGGCATCCAATATATCGCTTGATTTTATCTCATTAGTCCTCAACAAATTCAGATATCTAAGACGATCGTATCCTGCTGATCTACCAAATAAATTATTCAAACCTACAACAACTTCTTTTTTATTAATAAGTTTTAATGCTTTGTCGAATGTCTCTCTCGTTATTTCTTCTTTGATGTCCTTTTTTTCCAAATTTTTCTCTTTTTTTGTCTCACTTTTATTATTGGCTCTCCAATATACACCGTCAACTTGAGAATATGTACCAATGCTAATAAAAATACATACTACTAATAATAATACCCTTTTCATACCGTTGTTTAATTAATGATTTATTACTTTACTTATAACGTCTTTTGATATTGCTTCTTTTCTTTGCTCCTCAGCGAGTTGCTCCTTACCATACTCAGATAATTCAACCGTTATTAAATCTGAGAAATCAACTACATTACCATCCTTTGAAATATATACAGTCTTTACTATTTTAATCTCGTCAATTCCGGCTTTTTTAATTACATTGCCGCAATTAAGCAATCCATCCCTATAAATTTCTGTTGCCATAAATGAATAACCATTTCCTAATATACACTCAGGTTTTAACGATAGTGTGATAGATACTGAATAATGTTCTTCTGTGATGCGTTTTTCTGTTTGATATACAAATACATCTTTATTCTTGTGTTCAGTGGTGTATTCCATCTTCTTTATGTCTGAAATATCATCTATCTTTGCACCCAATACATTCTTTTTATTGAAATTCAAATATCTGCATTGTCTCCAAATGTCCAAATCCTCAATGATGTTTTGCTTTGTCTCTTCTCTGTTCAAATAATCAATCGTATAATCCAATGCAATCTTGACTAACTCTTTTTCGTCAATCATGACGGATGTGGTACTATTCAACTTATCATGGGCTTTCTTACTTTCAATAGACCACCTTAGATATAGACAAATTGAATTAATTATGACAAATGCTATAAAACCGATCAGTAAATACTTTAATACCTTTTTCATTGTCTTTAAACCTTAAATAGTTGAAGTAATTAATAAATAAACCAAGCAGCCAATCAGAAAACATACTGTAAAGATGATGAGCATTATTTTTCCAACTCCCAAACCAAACTTGAACAACCATACAAAAATGTCAACCATGACATTGTTTTTAAATAAACCTTCCTTCATTTTTCCAATCTTTTTAACTGTCATTCTCTCTTGATGACATTGCAAATATAGTAATAAAATCCCACATTAGGAAATATTTTATGTTAAATAACGTTAAACGATTTGGAGGTATCGGAAAAACGATTTAACTTTGCAGTTGCTCGGTGGTGTATACCTTATTATATATATGGGAGGGGGGACGCGGCGAGCGAGGGGGGAGGGCAAACTATAAGTTGAACTATGTTGTTATACCTATTCGTTTTCTTTTTAAGCGTAAATCTTATTATTTGAACAATGTTTAAAAGAAAACTAACCCTTGGATCGGCTAACTCTTGGAGGTCTTACCCATTATCAAAACGATGTCTCAACCCAACTTGAACTGCTGACCTTTTCCTTATCAACTACTGATAGGTATTCTTCCTGCGTAAGCCAATTCTTTTCTTCAGTTATTAATCCTAAATGTGCTGCTTTGTACAGTTCTGTATTTGATAGTTTATTTGAAGGTATATTTCCTATTTTATTTATAGTTTCATTTCCATTTTTCTTTTCCTTTATATTTTCCTTTTCATTTTTATTTATATTTCCATTTACATTTACCATTACATTTTCATTTATCTTTATATTTACCTTTTCATTTACATTTACCTTTTCATTTACCATTACAGCCGGCTCATGATTTATAAGGTTTTTTAAAAGCAAATAACTTGGTTTTTTTGTTATCTCATATGAATCGTTCAGAATGTTATCAAAGTTGAGATAATACTTACCGGCAATGGATGATTGCCCTTTTGTCCTTTTCTTACCGTTTTCGTAGTCCAACAGTCCAAAGTCCTTTAGTTCTAATTTGGCACCGTTCACAGCACCCTTTGTAAGTTCAGTCCTTTCGCATATCATATCCCTACTAACAATGATGATACCCGTATCCTTAGCCTCAGACCTTGCGTAATAATAAAGCAGATAGCCAAGCAGTATCTTAGCGTCTTCGCTCATGTCCTCACTCTTTATAATGCGAGGCGGTAAATCTTTAATGTAAATTGTTTTTGCCATATGTTAATTAATTTTTTTATCTGCATTTTATCTTTAAATATATCAATATGTGCAAAGAGTACAAAAAAAGATCGAAAAAAAACAATTTCTTTCAATCTTTTTATCCAAATGTTAAAATTTTTGCTTAAAAATTGTTTTTTCTCAAATAATTTTGGTATATTTGTCGTATAGAAAGATATTTATAGAGAAAGAGAAAAATATCATGGATTACAACAGCATTGAGGCAAGACATCAGCGGCTTGCACAGTTAAAAGAGGAATTGGCAAAGGACAAGAGGAAGAAACAGAAAAGGGATCGGCTTGAAGGTATAATGGTTCAAGAGAAGATTGACCGTCTGAAGAATGAAAATGCAATCCTAAGAGAATTGTTACAGACGGGTAAAAAGTATCTTGAAAAGGCTAAGAACCTCAATCCAATAACCAAGCCAATGACAACGGCTGATTTTGAGTTGTGGCTTGACGGTGTATCCCTTACAAAGGATGAACATATTGAAAGCCTAAAGAAGCAGTTCCTTGATTTGCTTGAAAGACGGGAGAAACTGAAGAATTTCAAAAATCAGAATCTCGCTGAGAAGAAACTTGCCATCAACTCATTGGCTATAGAGTCTGTGCTGACAGATATTGAGGCTTATGAGAATGGACAAGGGGTAATAAGATTTCCATATTAATAACCTGTTGAAGAAAGATAAAATAAAAGCATAATTAACACTTTTTTTTCAGTACATTGTTTGGCACCGGTTCGTTGTGATAACGCGCCGGTGCTTATAAAGGCCCTTCAATATCATAATATATTCTCAGTGGTGGGAGTGGTTGATATCTAAATCCGTCATATCGCCACCCCCACTTCTTTTTACATTATCGATACAGCATTAACCAAGTCATCTTCAGCAGATAGTTGCTCGACATATGCGGAAAGACTGTCAACCGATCTTCCAAGCAACGTTGCAAGAGCAATGGGACTTCCACCTTTTGCCATAAATGCCATCGCATAAGAATGCCTTGCAGCGTAAAAGGTGAGACCACTGTCAATATACGGTATATTGAGGTGTTTCTTCTGTACCAACATGTTTATCTCACCAAAGCATAGTTTCAGCCCCTTGTTAACCTCTGCCAACTCATAACTTATACGGTTCATTAACTTTTTATCATCGTTTGGCTCAATGCCTTCAAGTATTGGAATGAGCCAATGGCTTCTATTAATATGCATAAGCGGACGTATCATTGCATCAGAATAGTCATCCTGCAGTATCCTTATCTTAACGGGTACTGATGTCTTACTTCTCTTAGTATCAATGCAGTAGTAATTCTTACCGTTGATGTGCTTAACCGTCATCTGTGAGCGCTCAAGTTTGAACATGTCAACCGGTGCAAGACCTTGCATAAGAATGCATGTCATGAAAAGCCAAAGAGGGTAGTGTTTATCCTTCTTATCGAACATGATGCTACCATTATCCTTGAGAATCATTTCCATATGCTTCTTCATAAAGGCAACGGTTGTGTAGTGTATATAACCGTTCTTTATTGGAGTCTTCAGTTTCTTAGCATAGTTCCATGACAGTAATGGATTAACGGTTATAACCTTCTTTTCTACTGCATATGAAAGCACTGCTTGTATGCATGATAGATTGGCTCTTATTGTACCGTCACTCAGTCCATCCTTCTTAAGTCTGTCAGCAAACTTCCTTAAGTCAGTTTCTCTCAGTTCAGCACATTCAACGGTATGTCCAACGAATGCCTCTAACTTTGATGCTGTGGAACGATGTCGCCTTGCAGTGTTATATGAAAGATGGTTGTCATTTATCATCGCTTCCATCACCTCTTTATATCGCTTCAGGGGCGCGATCTCTACGGTAGATGGTGCAAGTAACATTGCTGCTGTATACGGCTCTCCTGAGGCTTCAAAACGCGTTCTTCTTTCAATGGCTTCAGCCTTTAACTTCTGCAATATACCGTTAATGGCTGATGCGTTGGGAAATGTCTTCTTAAGGCATTGGTTCTTCTTATCCCAATCCTTTACATTACATGAGAAATGGGTTGATACTTCCTTTGTACCGTTCCATGCAGCCCTCAGCATAATGGGGTGAGTGCCATCACTCAGAGTCTTAGTAGTTCTGAGTGTTAAGTTAATTGATGCGGTAAATACTTTCATGATTCAGTCCTTTTTATAGTACATTTTATTCTTATTACACCGCTAAGTTAGGACATTTTATATTATCATCAAAGAAAATCGTAAAATATTTATAATCAAGGTGTTTTATTTATTACGGTTATAAATAGTGTTGTTGTAGGAGAAATACATTGATACACCTACTAACAAGATGATAATCAATACAATAGCGATAATCATAATCATTTATTCCTTTTTATAGTACATTGTAAATTAGATAGTTGACAAATTATTTTTTACAAAGGTAGAATATTTCTCGCATTTTTCAAAGTGATGTGATATTTATTGATAAAGCCACAATAACGGCTAATATTTATA
>JAZONU010000166.1:0-2314 GCA_045654605.1 Candidatus Caccoplasma sp.
TGACGAAGTGTCTCTTTACATGCCTCTGCCAATTCGGGAGTTGTAATTGGGTTAACTGTGCTTCCTGGGTGCAAACCAAACAAGTGGTTAGTGTGGCGGTGTTGGTCTCCGTAAGAGTCAATATCATTGTACCACTCTTGAAGTTGTCCGTAACGTCCAATTTGATATGGATACATATTGTTTAGTTTCTCTTTCCATTCAGCAACCAAGTCAGCATCTTTTCCTAAGATTTCTGCTGATTTAATAGCCTCAATCAATACCTCACGGGTTACTGCGTTTGCGTATGTTGCTCCAAGGTCGCAAGTTCCATGCTCAGGAGAGTATGAAGGTGCTGATGTATATGAGCCATTAGCATAATACAATAGGTCTGATACGAAGTTAGCACTTGATTTGATAATGTCGTATCCAACTTCCTCTAACCACTCTTTATCACGAGTATAATCGTAGTACTCCCAAATTTGAGTTGTCAACCACGGTCCTGCTGTTGGGTTGTAGTTCCAGCTCATATCGCTATCGATAAGAGGAGCTGTAAATCCAAAGATGTTTGTTGATACCTCTGCTGTCCAACCTCTTGCACCGTAGTATGCTTGTGCTGTACGTTCACCTGGTTTTACCAATCCTTTTACGTAGTCGATAAATGGTTGGTAGCACTCCAACATGTTTGTACATGTTGCTGGCCAATAGTTCATTTGAAGGTTAATATTGTTGTGGTAGTCAACACGCCATGGTCCGTCAATGTTGTTATTCCACATACCTTGAAGGTTTGCTGGCATATTTCCTGCACGTGAACATGCTATCAATAGGTAACGACCATATTGGAAGTATAGAGCCTCCAACTCGTGGTCTAATGTTCCACTGCGATAGTTTGCCAAACGTGTTGGTGTTGGCAAATTCTCAAATACTTGAGATGGGTTGATTGATATTTTTACTCTATCAAATATTTTGCTGTAGTCCTCGCGGTGATTGTTGAACAATTCATTGTAAGATTTCACTTTTGCAGCATCAATCATGTTGTTTACACTTGCAATCGGATCAACTCCTACGAAAGCTTTGCTATCGGTAAATGAAGGGTTGAAGTTCATCTTGTAGTCAGTATCCGCTGCTATGATGAAATCAACATCTGTAGCCCCTGATACGGTAATTGTTCTTGCCGAAGCATTTGTTGTTACAGTTCCTCCGCCATTTGTGCGAACATATACACGCATTGCCCACTCCATTCCGTTATTGTCAATTTTGCAATCATACAATAATCCGCCATCAACTTTTGTTACGTTTTGAACATTTTGAGGACAATTGAACGAGAATGTTAAGTTTTGAGTTCCTCCTTTTGATTGATATTTCCATACCATAACGCTATCAGGGTATGAACAGAAATATTTACGAGTGTAACCTACACCGTTAGCATCAAATTTAACGACAACCATTGAAGAGTCCATATTCATGATTCTCTTATAGTTGGTAACATTGCTCTCGCTGATACCTGTCTCAACGTATGCCTCACCCATCATTGTGAATGTTCCGAATACGTTTTTGTTGTAACTTACAGTTCCGTTGTAGTTACTTTGTACCAATGAGTGAGCTGCTGAGTTGTTGCCTTGTACCAAGTAGTTGCGTACTTGTTGAAGAGTTGATGATGAAACAGTTTTGTTCATGTTCCAATAGTTTGTAACACCTGTTCCTGGGCCTCCTTTCCAAAGAGTCTTCTCGTTCATTACAACACGCTCTTTGGCAACAGCTCCCATAATTGTTGCACCTAACGAACCATTACCAATTGGGAATGATTTTTTCTCCCAGTTTTGGTCGGGGTTGGTTGCTGTTGAACTGAAGTCGTTAGTGTTCCAAATAGCAACTCCTGCAGTTGATGAGTTTGGAGTATCAAACCAAATAGCATTACCTTTAGTGTAATCTACTACATTTGAGACCAAATAGCCTCCATCTGAAGAGTCGCTAATGGTTTGAGATTCGCCATTTAATGCAAATTTTGTTACATCAATCTTAATTGAGTTTCCTATTGTGGCTGCGTTTGCAACATCTGCTACTACTAAGAAATAGTTATTTCCGTGCGACAATGTTTTGTTGCATGTAAATGTTGCAATCTTTCTTGAAAAAGAACTTTTCTCTGCAATTACCTCTGTTGTTATATTGCCCGATGTTGAATATATCAAACGAAGATTATTTATGTCGGTATCAGTTGTCCCTGTATATTTTACAGTAAGTGATGAAACTGCAAATGGATTTAAACCTCCATCGGCTTTAAGATTTACCGATGCAAGAACAACGTTCTTTTCGCCACAATTAACCTCGCCTGAACGCT
>JAZONU010000167.1:0-2015 GCA_045654605.1 Candidatus Caccoplasma sp.
TGTTGGCATTACGGGTAAATTACCTGATATTGAAGGCATAAAATAGGGCATATCTAATAACGACAACGAGACTCCCATATTCAAATCTATAGAGGCATTGGGATTCATATCAAGTAGCGACAAATCTGCAACTAAAGAGCCATTAATTGTAGAATTTTGTGTTGCCATATATAAATTCTTCACCGCTATTTTTGAAGAGTCCATCAGTAGGGTTGTATTTGCATGAGATAATGCAACACCCGATCGTTCATAAAAAGAGATATGATTTATATTAGCTTTTACATCAGACCCTTTGTTATATATGCCATTTGCTTCAATATTCAAATCGTACAACGATATATATGAGGGATCAAAATATTTTATAGGGTAATAATCCAAATTACCGTATGTTACTTTACTATTGGCTATAGATAGAGTATCGAGGTTTATTATCCATGGCAAACTCTCCTCTTTTGTAGAATTTTCTTCCGGAATTTCTACCTCATTGGTACTATATAGGTATTTACATAATGCCCCATCAATTTTTACTTTTGAAAGAGATACTCCCTGCTTAACAATATCAACAGTTGCATCTTTCAGGTGAGCCGATTTAATCTGACTTTGCAAATATGTTTTATTCGGCTCCGTTGTCATAACGTAACATATATCTTCAAGATATACATTACCAATATCAAATATCCAATTAAATTCGGTATCTGTTTCTGTTGTATCCTCGGGTGTAGATATTAAATTCAATGTTATATCTCCTCCCTTTAAAGATATATCAGGAAGTGTTGCCCTCTCTGTTTCCAAGTTTACAGGACGAGCCATAAGATAGAATTTCTCAACATTAAACTTTAAATCGAATGTTTTGAGGGAATCTACGTAGTGAAATTTTGTATTTTCAAAAGTAAGTTTATCAACATCAATCTCCTTCTTTAGTATCTTTTTAAGTCCTAAATCAACCACTAAAGCCTCGCAATGCAACATTGTATCTCTCTCTGCTGTTACAACCAACGCATTTTGCAATTCAATATCTAACGGAAAACGTATGCGAACCCGCTCCAATTCAACCTGCATACCCAACTGCTCAGATACCACTTTTGTTGCGAAATTTGCAACAGCTTGTTGAATGACGGGGATATATAAAAGAGCCGGCAATAGAATTATAACTATTGCTAGTATCATAATTGTTCGTAGTATATACTTAATTATCTTCCTCACCATAAATCGATGTAAAAATAATAATAATAGCGGATATATATACATCTTACACAAAACAATATTTGCTAATATGTTGTTTTATGTAGTGTAACCAATAGATTTTAATTATGAACAGATTAAGTTTAATTTTATTATTAGTAGGAACAGGGTTAATTGTTGCATTAACAACAATTGCCGCAGATTCAAAAACAAAGAGTAACACCCAAGAGGTTTTCCCCTCTAAAATAGAGGCTTTTATTGAAGCAAACATCCCTAACGGAAAAATTGTGAAATACAAACACGAAGGTGATAAAATGGAGGTTAAATGCAACGACCACACAGAGTTATATTTTTCTAAAGATGGTGAATGTGTTAAAATGGAGAATAAAAACGGACTAAACCCTCATCTTATAGCACATCTTCCCGAAGCCGCAACAATATATCTTAAAAACAACTATAACAATATAGCTGTAATTGAGATTGAGAAAAAGAGCTATGGTTTTAAGGTTGAATTAAGAACATCGCCTAATGAGTGCGAAATTTGGTTCAATAAAGATGGTAGTGTAAAAAAAGATTGTGATTATTAATTAATAGGCAGGTTCTATAAAGCAGAATATTTTTAAAAAGTTATAGAACCTGCCAAACTATTATGTAATTTTTTTAGCCTGATAATGAGGAGATAATAACTTTTTCTATTTTTTTTATTATTTTTTTTCTCAAAAACTATTGCTAATATAAAAATATTGTGTACCTTTGCATCGCAAATGAGAAACAAGAGTGCTTCTCGATAGACAATAAAAAGTCTGGTGCGGTAGTTCAGTTGGTTAGAATAC
>JAZONU010000168.1:0-5500 GCA_045654605.1 Candidatus Caccoplasma sp.
AAAAAGAGTCTCAATGTGGAAACTCTTTTTTGAGAAGTTCAACGACCCCATTATAAAAATACTATTGGTGGCAGCCGTAGTATCGTTAGGAATATCGTTTGTAGAGGGAGGCTTTGAAGAGCCAATCGGAATATTCATAGCAATAATCCTTGCCACAGGCATATCGTTCTATTTCGAGAGGGATGCCAACAAAAAATTTGAGGCACTCACACAAGTAAACGACGATTTGGCAGTACGCGTAATACGCGAAGGTAAAATCGTAGAGGTACCCCGTCGCGAAATAGTAGTAGGCGATGTCGTCATAATTGAAACAGGTGATGAAATCCCGGCCGACGGAACCCTAATCGAAGCCGTATCACTACAAGTCGATGAATCAACCCTTACAGGCGAGTTGATGATAGACAAAACCACCAACCCCGATGAGTTCGACCGCGAAGCAACCTATCCCTCAAACGCAGTAATGCGAGGCACCACCGTACTCGACGGACGCGGAACTTTTATAGTTGAAAAAGTCGGTGATGCCACACAATACGGACAAGTAGCCAAAAACGCCACAAAAGAGACCGAGGAGGAGACACCCCTAAACAAACAATTAGGCAGTCTTGCATCGCTAATCAGCGGAATAGCAGTAGTATTAGGTTTAGCAACCTTCTTTATAATGATATACAAAGAGCTGTCGCAATTATCACCATTAGAGATAACCACAGTTCAAAAGACAACACTATCAAGCGTAATAGTCTTTGCCCTTATGGTAATGATGAAAGTCCTATTACCGGCCATATCAAGCACCCTATCAGTATTTAAATTCAATACCCGAAAGCTCGATAAAATAGCCTCAAAAAGTTGGATAACATTCATATCATCAGGCGTTGTATTAGCACTCCTCACATACACAATAGCCTCAATATTTATAGGCTTTTCATCACCATTTGAGTCAGAAGCATGGGTAAGTGCCATAGTCATAAAACGCATAGTAGATGCCTTTATGGTAGCCGTAACCCTCATAGTCGTAGTAGTACCAGAGGGATTGCCCATGAGTATAACATTAAGTTTAGCATTAAACATGCGACGAATGTTAAAAACCAACAACCTCGTCCGAAAAATTCACGCATCCGAAACAATGGGAGCAGCAACCGTAATCTGTACCGATAAAACAGGAACCCTTACCCAGAACAAAATGCACGTTGAATTTTTGAAACTCTTCACAACCGGGAGCGGACAATTAGACGAAACAGAAAACTCAAAAATCTTTACCGAATCCATAGCCGCCAACACAACAGCACAAATAGGCTACAACACAGAGGGACAGGAGAGTGTATTAGGAAACCCCACCGAAGGAGCCTTGCTTAACTTCCTAAAAGAAAATACAATAGACTATGTTCCTTTGCGCGAAAAAGCAACCCTTGTGCAACAGCTCACCTTCACCACCCAACGCAAATACATGGCAACCCTTGTAAAGTCTGAAGTAACAGGCAAACAAGTGTTGTATATGAAGGGAGCGCCCGAAATCATCATGTCTCACTCAAAAAGCGTCATAACCACCGCAGGAGAGGAGCCAATGAGTAAAATAAAACCCCAAATCGACGAGCATTTAATATCGTTCCAAAGCAAAGCAATGCGAACATTAGCCTTTGCCATGGCAGAAGTAGCAGACGATGACAATCGCGAAATAGAAGAAATAATCACCACCGATAAAGTCAAGTTCATAGCCTTTGTAGCCATATCCGACCCCGTAAGAGCCGACGTACCGGCAGCAGTAAAACGCTGTTTGGATGCAGGAGTAGGAGTAAAAATAGTAACAGGCGACACCTTTGCAACCGCCAAGGAGATAGGACGCCAAATAGGAATATGGACCGACTCCGACACTGAAGAAAACATCATCGGAGGAGTAGAATTTGAAGCCCTATCCGACGAAGAAGCATACCACCGCGCACAAAAACTCAAAATAATGTGCCGAGCAAGACCAACCGACAAACAAAGATTGGTATCGCTCCTACAAAAAGCAGGAGAGGTAGTAGCAGTAACAGGCGACGGAACCAACGATGCCCCCGCACTAAACCAAGCACACGTAGGCTTGTCGATGGGAACAGGCACAGCCGTAGCCAAAGAGGCGAGCGACATCACCCTATTAGACGACTCCTTTGCAAGCATAGCCATGGCAGTAATGTGGGGACGTTCGCTCTATCGCAATATACAACGCTTCTTAATATTCCAATTGACCATAAACATCGTAGCCTTGGTGGTAGTCTTCACAGGAGTATTCTTTACACAAGAACCACCCCTTACCGTAATGCAAATGCTATGGGTAAACATAATCATGGACACCTTTGCCGCAATGGCATTCGCATCAATCAAGCCCGAAGACAACGTAATGCAGGAGCCACCGCGCAAGAACAACGACTTTATCATCAAAAAAGACATGTTCCGACAAATGATGCTAACATCAGGCATATTTGTAGCAGTGTTAATAGGCATGTTGAATATACCAATAGAGGGGTACGAGTTGAACACAAAAGCCTTCTCTGCACTCTTCTTCACCACCTTTGTGATGATGCAATTTGCAAACATGTTTGTAGTACGAGGCTATCATTATAGTCGCACCAAAGGCGAGAGCATAAAGAACCTCTACCCAACAACATTCCTGTTGGTAGCACTAATGATATTTGTGGGACAAATCGCCATTACCCAATTCGGGGGCGAAGCCTTCAGAGTAGAACCCTTGCCCCTGACAACATGGTTAATATTGGCAGGCACTGCATTTGTTGCAATCGCAATAGACTTTGTAATAAAATTGGCAAGGAGGTAGTTTTCAGTTATTAGATTAAACACAAGGTTGTCATTGAGGCAACCTTGTGTTTTTTTGTCCTCACCCCAACCCCTCTCCAGTAGAGAGGGGCTAATTTTATTGGACCAATTAGCCTAATTAGACTTATTAGACCAATTAGACCAATTAGGCCAATTAGACTAATTAGACCAATTAGCCAATTAGACCAATTAGCCTAATTCAAGCAAACTTACTGTCATCTGCCAACTAAAATCTTTGTTAAAAATTGTATTTTTAATGATTTTTTTGTATCTTTACGCGCTGAAAATAAAAGTGTTAGCCTAATCGCTTCGGCTCTAAAAAAAGAGAAAGGGAGCGGTAAGGTGATTTTGTGTCTGTTGTAAACAATTGGCATACAAGCTTTTAAGTGCAGAAGAAAATAAAAATAATATAAAACAATTTCATAAAACAACCATGAAAAAACTATCAGTACTGGGGATGTTAATCCTCGTTGCGATGTTCAGTTTCACAGCCAAGGCGGACGTAATAACCCTTGACGGAGCAAACGAAATTGCCAATGCATTTTTTGCAAATAGTGCATCATCGCAAAACAAGTTAATGAAAAGCACAACTCAATTAGAGTATGCTTGGGACAGTAACAGCCTAACACAAACAGGCAGTTCAATGATGAAGAGTGTAGAAGAAGATCCTACATTCTATGTGTTTAACAACCCCGATGGCGAAGGGTTCGTAATCGTATCGGGCGACAGCAATGCCCGCTCGGTAATAGGTTACTCATACGAGGGTAGTGTACCTATGGCAGACGAAATACCCGACGCAATGAAAGACTACCTTTTAGGAATCGATGCCGAGGTTAAATGGGCAAGAGAGAACATAACCTCTGGCAACAGTAACCTAAAGTCGGCAGAAGTTCCTGATGGAGGAACAGTTTTGGAATATATTGAAACTCCAACATGGGGACAAAATGCACCATATAATGCGGAATGTTTTACTTCAGGAGGAGTTCAAGCAAAAACAGGATGTGTACCAACAGCATTTGCAATGGTGATGTACCATCATAAATGGCCTTTATCAGGACCAAGTAATGTAACAACAAAATTTAATGGTACATATGATTTTAGCTCTCATAATTACGATTGGGATAGTATGTCTAAGTCATATTCTGCAACAGACAATGCAGGATCATTAGCAACATTAATGTCCGATCTTGGAATCTCATTGGAAGCAACATATGGTTCTAGTAGTACGGGAGTAACCATTAATTCTAACATGATTAATGCATTTAATGGTTATTTCAAATATACAGGTTGTTCTGGGATGTCTCAAAAAGATATAGGTTTTACCAATGATACATGGAAAAGTGCAATTATAGAAAGCCTTGAAGCTAGTTGTCCTATACCATATTCGGGTACAAATCCTAATCCAAAAGAAGATGAACCGGATGGAATTCATATGTTTGTCCTTGATGGTTATACTGATAATGATTACTACCATTTTAACTTTGGTTGGAATGGTACTGGAAATGGTTGGTACACTCTAACAATATTGGGACCGGAAGGTTCTCAATATACTCAAAGTAACAGAGCATTTTTCAACTTGCGTCCCGACAAATCAGTAACAGTTTCAGTTGCAGTAGATGGAACAGGAAGTGTAACAATAGATGGTGAGAGTGTAGCATCTAAAGAGGTTAAGGCAGGAACTCAAGTTACTTTGCAAGCAACTGGCGATAACTTTGCAGGTTGGGTAGTAGATGAAACTATTGTAAGTACTGATAACCCCTATACATTCACTGCATCAGCAACTAAAACATATACCGCTAAGTTTGCTGCTTCTTCTGATTTATATTTGATTTCGGCATTAATGGAAAATGATACTCCATCTATAGATGACGTAAACACTGCCACATCAAGTACAACAAAATTAGTAGAGGGATTAAATATTGAATTAACAGCAAATACTCAAAGAGGATATACATTTTTAGGTTGGTTTGCTTCTGACGGTGAAACACAAATATCAGATGCAAACCCTGCAACTATAAATGTAACATCTGATATAGTAGCAGACCCATATATATATGCTCTATTCTCACAACTTACCCCTGCACAGTTTACAGTAACCACTGCTGATGCAGATATGGGAACAGCAACTTGGAGTTTCCAAGGAGCACAAGGAGATGTATATGCAGGAGAGGAGATTACACTTACTGCAGAAGCCAATTCGGGCTATGTCTTTACAGGTTGGAGTGATGGAACATCAACAATAAGCAATAGCAAAACATGCACAGTAGCAGTAGAAGAGGGTAAAACATATACTGCAACGTTTGACGTATCAACAGGAGTTGAGTATACTGTAAGTTATAATACAGGAACATATGCAAATCCTTTAAGTAGTAAGGCTACAGGGTGGACCGATTCTTCAAATACTCTTACTTTAACAGCAACAAGTGATGGAGTAGAGGTTAGAGCAATATCTTCAGCTACAACAGGTTCAACAAGGAATCGCTACTACACAAATGCTTATGATTTACAAACAGATAATCCTCATGGTGCTACAACATTTACATTGTCTGTTCCTGAAGGAAAAAAAATAACAAAATACGAAATTACATATTCTGTTCAAACTGCAAATGTAGTAACAATTTCTGATGGGACTACTTCTCAAACACCTTCCACAACATCTTCACAAACATTTATTTGGGAAGCAACTTCAGATGTT
>JAZONU010000169.1:0-11746 GCA_045654605.1 Candidatus Caccoplasma sp.
CCTATGGCTTTTTCGGCAACTTGATTTTTAAATCCTATTACTATTGCCAAAGCCAATATCATAGTTGCAATACCAAGAGCAACTCCTATTGTAGCTATTTTTACTGCAGGAGAGCTCTTTTTATGATTGCCTTCGGAATTAATTTTCTTTGCTATGTACTTTTCGAGTATCATAGGACTCTTCCGGGATATGCTTCTAATGCTTTTTCTAATACCACAACAGCTTTTGCTAATTCCTCTTTATTTAGAGCATAAGCTATGCGAACTTGGTTTTTACCCAATTCTGGCGATGTGTAAAATCCTGAACCAGGAGCCATATATATGGTTTGTCCTTCGTATTCAAATTCGCTTAAACACCATGCACAGAATTTATCTGCGTCGTCAACAGGAAGTTTTGCCATAGTATAGAATGCACCCATTGGCATTGGCGTGTAACATCCAGGGATGCGATTTATTGCCTCAATCAAGAAGTTTCGGCGTTCAATGTATTCGTTATATGTTTTATCGAGATACTCTTGCGATGCGTCGATAGATGCCTCTGCTACTATTTGTCCCAATAGTGGAGGCGACAAACGTGCTTGACAGAACTTCATTACATTGTTTCGTAACTCTTTGTTTTTGGTTACAAGAGCTCCTATACGAATACCACATTCGCTATATCTTTTTGATACGGAGTCAATTAGGACTACGTTATTGTCAATTCCTTCGAGGTGTAATGCCGAAACGTATGGTGCGTATGTATATGTAAATTCGCGATATACTTCGTCAGAAAATAAAAACAGATCGTATTTCTTTACTATATCTCTTAATCTGTTCATCTCTTTTGGAGTATATATGTAGCCTGTTGGGTTATTGGGGTTACATATCAATATACCTCTTGTTCGTTCATTTATTAATTCTTCAAACTTGTCGAATGATGGTAGTGCAAAACCATCTTCTATAGTAGAGGGTATTGTGCGAATTACTGCTCCTGCAGATATTGCAAAAGCCATATAGTTAGCGTATGCAGGCTCTGGAACAATAATTTCATCTCCAGGATCCAAACATGCCATAAACGAGAATAAAACAGCTTCAGAACCACCCGTTGTTACTATAATATCATCAGTAGTAACCTCAATGTTAAATCGAGAGTAGTATTCTGCAAGTTTTTCTCTTAACGATAAGTATCCCTCACTTGGACTATATTCCAATATTTTGCGGTCGATATTACGTATTGCATTAATTCCCTCTTCGGGAGTATGAATATCGGGTTGCCCGATATTTAAGTGATATACTTTAATTCCTTTTCTTTTAGCTTGGTTTGCCAAAGGAACAAGCTTTCGGATAGGGGATTGTGGCATTATTTCCCCTCTGTTCGATATTTGTGGCATCTATTTGTATTCTTTAAATAAATAATCTGCAAATTTAAAACTATTTGTAAAATAATGCAACTACATTTAATTATATTGAAAGTAAAATTTGCAATACGTAATTATTTACCCTATATTTGCATAAACGTAGAAGGGATTTTTACAACTTTTTATGTAAAAAAATTATTATTATCTATAACTAAAATTAAGAAGAAATGAAAACTAAATTATTTATTTTGTTGATATTGATGGTATCTATTGCAAGTTGTTCTTCAGATAAATCAACCTCAAATCAAGTGGCAAACGAGAATGTTGTTTCAGTACAATCTGCACCTACTCAAATAACTTCGGAGAATCTTATGGCTAATAAGTGGGAGTTGGTTAGTTTTGTTTGCGGTAGCGATGTTAAACAAAGTGCAGTGATAATTGAATTTGATGCATCATCATTGGCAGGAAATACAGGTTGCAATACACTTATGGCTAAATATACGTTGAATGACTCAAAAATAAGTATCTACGACGTTGCTACAACCAAAGTGGCATGTCCTAAAGATAAAGCTGAATTCGAAGTATCTTATTTGAAAGCTTTATCAGAAGAACTTGATGTTGAAATATCGGAAGATGGCACACTTGTATTAAAAAATGTAGATAAAGGTATAGAGATTAAATATAATAAAATCAACTAATACAAATCTGTTGATAAATAACTCTTTATAACATATTTGTTAATTTAATGATTTAATAAAAAAAAACAATCCTCAAAGCTTTACCTTGAGGATTGTTTTTATATTGTGTCTTTTTAATCTTGATAGAGGTCAGGTCTTAATCTTTTTGTTCTTTCAACAGATTGTTCGTGTTGCCACTCTTCAATTTTTCTTTGATGACCCGAAAGAAGAATATCAGGAACTCTCCAGCCCTTATATTCAGCGGGGCGAGTATATACAGGAGGTGCTAACAAATTATCTTGAAAAGAGTCTGATAGGGCAGATTGTTCATCCCCAATAGCTCCTGGAATAAGGCGAACAACCGAGTCGCATATAACAGCAGCAGCAAGTTCTCCTCCAGTTAGCACATAATCACCAATTGAAATCTCTTTTGTTATTAAATGCTCTCTTATTCTATAATCAATGCCTTTGTAATGTCCGCAAAGGATTATAAGGTTTTTAGCCATTGACAGAGTGTTTGCCATAGGTTGATTAAACATCTCTCCATCAGGAGAAGTATAGATTACTTCATCATACATTCTTTTCTCCTTAAGGGCAGAAATAGCTCTGTCAATAGGCTCAATTTGCATAACCATACCCGCGGCACCACCGTATGGATAGTCGTCAACACGTCTGTGTCTTTGGTCAAGAGAATAATCTCTTAAATCGTGAACATTAATTTCAACTAACCCCTTTTCTTTAGCCCTTTTTAATATAGAATGATTTAACGGGCTATCAAGCAATTCGGGAAGTACGGTTATAATATCAATATGCATCATTTTTTAAACTTTTTGCAAAAATACTATATTACAACGATTTTAATAATAAAAACATAAATAAAAATTCTATTATTTCATAAATGCAATATTATATAAATGCGTCTATAAACAAAATACAAGCTATAAGTGTTTAAGTATTGTCGAACCCCAAATAGACAAAAAGATGAAACTAAAACACTTAACTTTTATTTTTATAGGATTATTCCTATCGTTGTTTAGTAGTAAATTGTACGCACAAACTCCCGATATAGAAGAGGAGATTGTGGTAGTAGATTTTGTTCCGGTTGGTAGAACGTATTACTACTCGCCATTGCCTCGAGATAATTGGTTTATGTCGGTAGGAGCCGGAACACAAACACTCTTTGCAGAGCATAAGGGAAAAGCACTTTTTTCGCTATCTATGACTATTGATTTTGGAAAATGGTTTAATCCTTATTGGGGATTAAGATTATCGGCAACAGGAGGAGAATTGAGATTGAGATATCCCGAAGCATCTGACATTCTGCATTATAAAAACGTATCGTTAGCCGGAGATTTTATGTGGAATATGACAAATACCATAGGTGGTTACGATCCGTATAGAATTGTTTCTGTAATACCATTCTTTGGTTTTGCGGGTAACTATGCCTTTGAAAATCCGTTGGGAAAAACATTGAGTTTTGGAGTATCTACCGGAATGAGATTTAATGTTCGTTTGTGTAGATATGCCGATCTATTTTTAGAGGGTAAGGTAAATATCTTATCAGACGGATATAATGGAGTGATTAAGAGTAAAAGAGCAGAGGCAACAATGGCTCTATTGGGAGGATTTTCGTTTAATTTCGGAGGTAAGAAATTTGGGGCGTATAACCCCGTTAGCGAATTATTTGCTCGAGAGGCCCTTAATGCGGAGATAAATGCTTTGCGAGCTGAGGAGAATATGTATGCAAAAGAGAATGAACTATTGCAAACCGAAAATGCACAACTAAAAAATGAGTTGGCACAAAAGCCTAAAGTGGTTATACAAGAAATTTCGCCATGCGACACCCATTTAACCTCTACTGTAAGGTTTGCAATTAACAGTTGTAAAATAACAGATGAAGAGATGATAAATGTCTATAATATTGCACAATGGATGAAGGCTAATCCAAATTGTGATGTTATAGTTACAGGCTATGCCGATAAGAAAACCGGTACAAAAGAGTATAATCAAAAGTTAAGTGAGAAACGAGCCAATAAGGTTATAAAAATACTTGTAGATAAATATAAAATAGATTCTTCTCGACTAAAACTTGTTGCAAATGGAAGTAATATGCAACCATATCCTGATAATAATTCGTGGAATAGAGTAGTAGTATTTCAAAGTTGTCAAGCAAAATAAAATGCTCTAAAATCAAAGAAGTATTAAAATTGAGGCTGTAACATTTGTTACAGCCTCAATTTTTAAGACCTTACAATACAGCTCTTATAAACAATATAAGGAAGAGTAATAAATTGTGCTAGTCAAAGAATATAAAGAATGGGATTTTTTTATTACACATGGTAAGGGCAAAATGGTTTTAGAGTATTTTTATTTTTTGTAATATTGCAATAAATATTAAAGAGATGGGTATTAGGGTTACGACATTGGTTGAAAATTGTGTTAAAGGGCGTGGTGTTAAGGCTGAACATGGCTTGTCGATGCTGTTTGAAGTGGGTGATAATGTTTTGCTTTTTGATACGGGTGCAAGCGACCTTTTTATTGATAATGCTAAAGTTTTGGGAAAGAGAATAGAGGATGTCGATTTTCTTATTCTATCGCACGGACATAGCGACCATACAGGAGGATTAAAAGCCTTTTTGGATTTGAACTCAAAGGCAAAAGTGATATGTAAAAGTTCAATTTTTATACCAAAATTTAGAGGTAAAAGGGAGAATGGTATTTCTGATATTGAAGTAGATTTTTCGAGGTTTATATTTGTTGATAAAACATTGGAGATTGTAGATGGCGTTTTTGTGCTTCCTGATGTTGATATTATCAATAGTGAGGATACTCATTTTTCTGATTTTGAACTTGAAACAGAGCAGGGTAGAGTTCCCGATTTATTTGATGATGAATTGGCATTGGCTATTGTAGATGATAAATATTTGTCGCTGTTTAGTGCCTGTTCGCATAGGGGTATTACAAATGTTATATCATCGGCGAGAGCTGTTTTCCCAAATCATAAATTTAAATATTTAGTTGGTGGTTTTCATCTTGTTGATTCTTTGCAAGAGGATGCGTTATTTATTGTCAACTATTTAAAAAATGATATTCCCCTGCATATTGGTATTTGCCATTGTACTGGAATTGATAAATTTGCTATTTTTGCAAATAATTTTGGTTGCAATGTTTTTTATAATTATTGTGGAACAGAATTTTTATTGTAAGTATGGTATATCAAACTGAATTTAAATTAAAAGCCAGAAGCAGAGGGTGTCATTTAGTAACAAATGAAGTGCTTTCGGCTTTGCCTCCATTGCCTAAATGTGGAATTTTAAATCTGTTTATAAAACATACCTCGGCGGCATTGTCTATTAATGAGAATGCTGATCCTGATGTTCGTCATGATTTGGATGCCGCACTGAATGATATTGTTCGTGAACGAAAATCATACTATATGCATACATTGGAGGGCGATGATGATATGCCTGCTCATATTAAAGCTTCGTTAATTGGTTGCTCTCTGTCAATTCCAATTACAAATGCTAAACTTAATATGGGTATATGGCAGGGTATATATTTGTGCGAATTTCGTAATAATGCTTCGGCTCGTAGCATTGTTGCAACAATAACTGAATAATTTTTATTGATTTATATTTTATGAAAAGGTTAACCAATCCTTGGCGTGATATTCCTGGGTATTTTTGTTTTGGTTGTGCTCCTGATAATAAGGCTGGAGTTAGAATGAGTTTTTATTCTGATGGTGATGATGTTGTTTCGGTTTGGAAGCCCGAGCAACAATTTCAGGGCTGGTTAGATACTCTTCATGGCGGAATTCAGGCTGTTATGCTTGATGAAATTTGTGCATGGGTGGTAATGCGTAATTGTAATGCTACAGGTGTTACATCAAAGATGGAGACTCGTTATCTGAAGCCTGTGTCAACAAAAGATTCGTATTTGATTATTAGGGCAAGAGAGGTTGAACGTAGAAGAAACCTGGTTACAATTGAGGCTGAATTATATAACTCGGCAGGAGAGGTGTGCTCAAAAACTCAATGTCTGTATTTTACATTTCAGCCTAAAGATGCACTTGTTGAGTATGTGCCTCAAGAGGGAGAAGAGATTTCGCTTGAAGAGATAATTGCTTCGTTATAAAATGAAACACTATATAATTCTATTTACACTCTCTATCTTTTTTAGCCTGAATATTTATTCGGGAGAGCTATCTCTTTACACTCAAAGTAAGCTCTCAAAAAACAATAATTCGTATCTGAAAGGTTGCTCTCAATATGATGAGATGTGTGCTTGTTATGTGCATGTTTCAGATGTTTCGGCATTAACTTCTATTGAGAAATTGGGGATAAATGTAAATAGGGTTATTTGTAATATTGCCGTAATAAGAATACCATACCCGTTAATTGAGGAGATTGCAAATATTGAGGGAGTTGATCGTATTGAGATTGGAACTCCAACATTTCAGACACTAAATGATGCTCGTGTAGATAGTCGTGTTGATGATGTTCACAATGGAGTGAATATTGCATCACCATATACAGGCAAGGGGGTTATCGTGGGTATTATTGACCAAGGTATTCAGCTTGATCATATTAATTTCTATAATTCAGAAGGGGTGTTGCGTATTAAACGTTTATGGAATCAGTCAGATACGCAAGGCACACCACCCGATGGCTTTGATTATGGAAGTGAATATGTTACTCAATCAGAGATTGAGAATATTAAATATGATACCGATAATGGTACGCATGGAATTCATGTTGCAGGAATTGCGGCAGGAGGGTATAAAGGGTGTGATTATTATGGAGTAGCAACAGAGGCTGATATTGTTTTTGTATCGTATAGCGGACTTACATCAGATATTACGGATGCAATATCGTATATCTATGACTATGCTGAAGAGGTTGGTAAGCCTGTGGTTATAAATATTAGTATAGGGGGATTTATTGGTCCCCGTGATGGCTCTTCTGATTTTGATGTTATTGCAGATGAATTACAAGGTGATGGTAAAATTTTAGTGGGAGCTGCTGGTAATGGTGGTTCAACAAAATCGCATATAACAAAGGTGCTGAGTTCGAGTAACGATAAGCTTAAAACCTTTATGCCTTGTTCTTATAGCTTGTATAGCTATACATCTCAGAATATTGATTACGTTGAAATATATGGCAATTCAAATAGCAATCTAAATGTGAAATTGTCTTTGTATGACAAAACAACCAATTCGTATATATCTCAATCATCGACGGTATATTCTATGTTTGGAATGTCAACAATATTTACGCTAAATCAGGGTATTGTTGGAACAATAGAGGTTTATAGTGAAACTGTGCCAGGTACAAACAAGCCTCATATTCTTATTGTAAAATCTTTAACTCAAGCGTCGGATGATTATGCAATTGAGTTAACCATTGGAGGTTCAAAAAATACTACTATTCATGCCTGGAGTTATAGGGATACGTTTGATGGGTATGGTATTTCTACTCATACTTCAGGCGATAGTGATTATTCTGTGAATGAGATAGGTGGTACGGGTAACAGAATAATAAGCGTTGGTTCGTATGTGAATAAATCTTACTTTGGTGGTGCGACAGGAAGTATAAGTTCAACCTCAAGTAAAGGTCCAACAGCTGATGGACGACAGAAACCCGACGTAACTGCTCCGGGAGAGGGTGTGGTATCGTCGTTTTCAAATTCTCCTAATATAGCCCAAAGTAGCTATTACAAACCATATTTAGATCAAGGAACAAAGTTTTCGTTAAACGATGAAACATTCTATTATGGTATTATGAGTGGAACATCAATGTCTGCTCCATTTGTAACAGGAGTAGTGGCTACATGGTTGCAAGTTCGTCCAACTCTATCTCCCGAAGATGTTAAGGATATAATTATTAAGACCTCAAGAAGCGATGATTTTACCGGAGATATTACAGAAACAGGAAATATTTGGGGTTATGGTAAAATTGATGCATTTGCAGGTATAAAAGAGTGTCTTGTAATGAATGGAATTGATGGTGTAGAACCAATTTCTGAAAAGAATATCCTTTTAAATTATGATAGTATTGCAGATAAAGTTAGACTATTATTTGCCAGAGATATGTCAAATGTTTCTATAAATATATATGATATTACAGGAAAAATTGTGTTGTTACAGAATATCTCAAAGGTAATTTCAGGAGATGAATATATTGTAGATACATTAAACTTTGCAAAGGGAGTATATGTTATAAAAATTGGAGGGGAGTCGGTTTTTGCAACGTTTAAGATAGTTATTTCATAAAAAAAAGATTTTTTCTTAAAAAATCGCAGAATTTGCAATTATTTTAGAATTAAACGGTTATTCGGATTGCTTGAAAATTGGGTAACGAGATAGCACCCGTTCGTATTTCTGAGTTCGTTATTGTTTTGCTTCAATGCGATAACTCTTTATACAACAAAAGTAATTAAAAATACTGACAAAATATATTCTGTCAGTATTTTTAATTAGAACACAAATCTTATTTTGCTCTATTATGAAAAATCTTATTTAGTATAAATTAAATAGATTAATCTTTGTCATAATGAACATAATATGTGTGTCCACAATAATCGCATTTTGTTGTACTTACCACATTGTGTCCAGATTTTATGGTTGCTCTAAACTGGTGTCCATTTCTCCATTTGTCTTTCCACACAGTTTGCATAGAACCTCCACGGAAAGAAATTTCTCCATTTCCATCAACATATGTATCGCTTGTTACAACTCGGTCCTCTACATAGTCGTTAGAACTATAACTAGAACTATTGTCATCACAAGAGCAAAGCGAAACCCCCAAAATAGCAAAACAACAAAATTTTCCAAAATAACTTTTATACTTCATGATAAATTATGTAATCCCCCAGTTCCTAAAGATTTCTAAGGTTTGTACGAAGAAGCGTGGAACTGCAATGCCACGTTCGTTCTTGGAGGTCGTAGGATAACCCGTATAAGTCGAGGGATGGTAATAGCAGCCCACGCTAATGCGTGAGAAACCATTACGCTTTTCTTGACTTATACTTTGTGAATTTCCTACGTTCCCAAGTATCAAGATAGCATAACGCTTCTTTTAATTCTTATGTCTTGGATAGAATTACTCCTATCCAATTGCAAAATTACATAAAATTCGCAATAATGAGCTCATTATTGGCAAATTTTTATGACTTGGGGGTACTTTTTTGAGTTTCAACTCTATATTTTGTTTTCTGCTTGTCGGCAATCCCAACGCTTCCACGAACTTCACTCTTCGATAGAATCTACCAATCTGCGACCATCGGGCGCGGATTGCCTCCACCTCAGAGTGGAGCGAGGTTTTCGGGTGCGAAATGTCGGCTTGACGGCATTTTTCGGCATTCCGAAAGATAACCTCGCTACACTCCCAAACCGAGGGTTTGCTGCGTCTGCCGTCATTGACGGTATTTGATTGTTCAGATAGCATTTTCTGATTCAATTAGCATAAGTTCGTTGTCATATCCGACCAACAGATTGAGGTAGGTAGAGTTATACATTGATATGCAAACTAACGCAGAACGATGAAACGTGACGACACAAAGAGAAACTTTACTGCATTATCGGGTAATGATTAGGCAACCGTTCTATTTTATTACCTTGCGTTTCCTTGCTAAATTACCATCGTTACTATTTCAGAGATTTTCTGTTTAATGCGTTATGACTCAGTTCAAAACGCAGAAATTCACCTTTTTTGCTCCGAGAACCGTATTTTTTTTGAAAAAATATAAGGTAAAATATTGCCATATTTTGCAAAATAACTAATTTTGCAGTCGAATAGAAAAGGAGATACCTCCTTAATATTTTTTTCATAAATAGTTAGTTGTTGTTAAGCATGCAAATAAATGTACTTCTTACGCCTATTAGCACACTGTCAAAATTGTGTGTAATAATAGGGAGAAAGTACGTTTGCTGCCTAACTTTGAAAATTCTTAAAACACAATATTAAATAAAAGGGCTCCCTTACGGGATGTCCTTTTTTTGATTAAATTTGAGTATTTGAATAAACACTATAAAAATATTATACGAATATGAAACAAGACATGATTGTTATTCTCGACTTGGGTAGCCACGAAAATACAGTATTGGCAAGAGCTATCCGTGCATTAGGTGTATATAGCGAAATATATCCTCACGATATAACTGCTACTGAATTGAAAGCTCTACCAAATGTAAAGGGAGTTATTATAAACGGAGGTCCAAATAATGTAGTTGATGGTGTAGAAATTGATGTTTTACCCGAAATCTATGAAGCAGGATTTCCTGTAATGGCTGCAGGACATGATAAAGCTTTATGTGCTGTTAAGCTTGCCCAATTTACAGACGACGAAGAGGCAATCAAAGAGGCTGTTAAAGGATTTGTCTTTGATGAGTGTAAAGCTGAGGCAAATTGGAATATGAAAAACTTTGTAAATGACCAAATAGAATTAATACGCCGTCAAGTAGGTGACAAAAAAGTTCTTTTGGCTCTTTCAGGTGGTGTAGATAGCTCTGTTGTTGCTGCATTGTTATTGAAAGCAATTGGTGAAAACTTAGTATGTGTACACGTTAATCACGGATTGATGCGTAAAGGCGAGTCAGAAGCAGTTGTTGAGATTTTCCGCAATCAACTTAACGCAAACCTTATATATGTAGATGCAACAGAAGGTTTCTTAACAAAACTTGAGAATGTAGCAGATCCTGAGGAGAAACGTAAAATCATTGGTGGTGAGTTCATCAGAGTATTTGAAGAAGAGGCTCGCAAACTTGATGGAATTGATTTCTTAGGACAAGGTACAATATATCCCGATATTGTTGAGAGTGGAACAAAAACTGCAAAAATGGTAAAATCGCATCACAATGTAGGTGGATTGCCAGAAGACCTACAATTTGAATTGGTAGAGCCATTGCGTCAACTATTCAAAGATGAGGTTCGTGCATGTGGATTAGAGTTAGGATTGCCATACGATATGGTATATCGTCAACCATTCCCAGGACCAGGTTTAGGAGTACGTTGTTTAGGTGCAATAACTCGCGATCGTTTGGAAGCACTTCGCGAAAGTGATGCAATTCTTCAAGAGGAGTTCAAACTTGCAGGACTTGACAAAACTGTATGGCAATACTTTACAGTAGTTCCTGATTTCAAATCGGTAGGAGTACGCAATAATGCACGTTCATACGATTGGCCCGTAATCATTCGTGCCGTTAACACAATAGACGCAATGACAGCATCTATAGAGTTAATAGATTGGCCAATTCTACAAAAAATAACAGATAGAATATTAAAAGAGGTACCAAACATCAATCGTGTATGTTACGACCTCTCACCAAAACCAAGTGCCACTATTGAATGGGAGTAAAAAAATAGGAGCAAACGCTCCTATTTTTTTTACGACTATAGAGGCAATTACAAAGCCATAAGTCAAGCGTAGCATAGCTGTAAAGTTATGCCGCTTGGGTGGCGTTTGCGAAGCAATTGTAATTGACTTCAATGGGAGTATTTACGACTATAGACAAAACGAGTAGCAAATGTCGCACGCAGCATAGACGAAGTTTATGCCCGTGCGGATTGCGAATAACGAGTTTTGTCAATGGGATATAGGCAATTACGACTATATATGCAGTTGTTTAAAATAAACACACAGTACAGACGAAGTTTGTACCTGTGCGGTTTGTGTTTGCATAGCAACAACAATTGGCTCAATGGGATATAGGCAATTACGACTATATATGCAGTTG